>NZ_MVPX01000210.1:0-2215 GCF_002043085.1 Gordonia sp. i37
GCCCCACCGTGCCGCCGATGCCGACGTCGTCATCATGGCGGCCGCGGTCGCCGACTTCCGTCCGGTGTCCACCGCGGAATCCAAGATCAAGAAGGGCGACGCGGGCCCGGCTCCGGTCGAGTTGACCACCAATCCCGACATCCTGCGCGGACTCGTCGAGGCCCGCGACGCGGGGGCCATCCCGGTCGAGACGGTGATCGTGGGTTTCGCCGCCGAGACCGGCGACGAGACCGGCGGTGTCCTCGACCATGGGCGGGCCAAGCTCAAGCGCAAGGGGTGCGATCTCCTGGTGGTCAACGCCGTGGGAAATGGCAAGGCATTCGGCACCGAGGACAACACCGGGTGGCTGCTGTCGGCGCACGGCGAGGAGACCGCACTGCCGATGGGCACCAAAACACTCATGGCGAGCAGGATCCTTGACGCGGTCCGCTCCCTGGTGCCTGATGGATCGGGCACCGCAACGCCCGTCACGCACACGTCGTGACCCCTGTGTAGTTTTGTCTACGATCACCGGCGACGTCCGCACGTCGCCGTCACGACCTCGAGAGGATCCGATGTCCAGCTCTGCGTCCCGCCTTTTCACCAGCGAGTCCGTCACCGAGGGACACCCGGACAAGATCTGTGACGCGATCAGCGACTCGATCCTCGACGCCATCCTCGATCAGGACCCCAAGGCCCGCGTCGCGGTGGAGACCCTGGTCACCACCGGACAGGTGCACGTCGCCGGCGAGGTGACGACCAGCGCCTACGTCGACATCCCGGGCATCGTCCGCGGCAAGATCCTCGACATCGGCTACGACTCGTCGACCAAGGGCTTCGACGGCGCGTCGTGCGGTGTCAACGTGGCCATCGGCGCGCAGTCGCCGGACATCGCGGGCGGCGTGTTCAACTCCCACGAGAACCGCAGCGGCATCTCCGAGGACGAGATCGACGCCCAGGGCGCGGGCGACCAGGGCTTGATGTTCGGTTACGCCACCAACGAGACCCCGGAGTACATGCCGGTGCCCATCGCGTTGGCCCATCGCCTGTCGCGCCGCCTGACCGAGGTCCGCAAGTCCGGTGCACTGCCGTATCTGCGCCCCGACGGCAAGACCCAGGTCACCATCGAATACGACGGCGACAAGCCGGTCCGCCTCGACACGGTCGTGCTCTCCACCCAGCACGCCGCCGACATCGACCTGGACAACATGCTCACCCCCGACATCCAGAGCCAGGTCGTCGACCCGGTTCTGGCCGAGCTCGATCTGCCGGGTCTGACCACCGACGGTTACCGGCTGCTGGTGAACCCGACCGGCAAGTTCGTGCTCGGTGGTCCGATGGGCGACGCCGGGCTGACCGGCCGCAAGATCATCGTCGACACCTATGGCGGCATGGCCCGTCACGGTGGTGGCGCATTCTCCGGCAAGGACCCATCGAAGGTCGACCGCAGCGCCGCCTACGCGATGCGCTGGGTCGCCAAGAACGCGATCGCCGCGGGACTCGCCGACCGTATCGAGGTGCAGGTCGCCTACGCCATCGGCCGCGCCGCCCCGGTGGGCTTGTTCGTCGAGACCTTCGGCACCGAGAAGACCGACCCGGTGGTCATCCGCCGCGCGATCTCCGAGACATTCGACCTGCGTCCGCTGGCGATCATCCGCGACCTGGATCTGCTGCGCCCGATCTACGGACCGACCGCCGCCTACGGCCACTTCGGCCGTACCGACGTCGACCTCCCGTGGGAGCGCACCGACCGCGCCGAGAAGCTCCGCGCGGCCGCCGGACTGTAGTCCCCGCGTTGGCGGCCGGTGGTGACCGCGCCGGGGCCCGTGAGCGTGCACACTCCGCACCCATCGCCCGCGTCCTGCCGATGCTGGGGCTTGCCCACCTCGACCGGCCGTTCGACTACCTGATCGACACCGACCAGGACGACGACGCCGTCCCGGGCGTGCGGGTACGGGTCCGCTTCGCCGGCCGGCTCGTCGACGGTTTCCTCCTCGAACGGATCGACGACTCCGACCACGAGGGGCGCCTGGGCTGGATCGAACGGATCGTGTCGGCGGAGCCGGTGCTCTCGGCCGAGATCGCACACGTGTGTCGCGCTGTCGCCGACCGGTATGCGGGCACGATGTCCGACGTCCTGCGATTGGCCGTCCCACCCCGCCACGCGCGCACCGAGGCGCAACCGACCCCCATGCCGAGCACGGAGGTGGTGGCGCCCGACCGCAGTGCCTGGCAG
>NZ_MVPX01000211.1:0-746 GCF_002043085.1 Gordonia sp. i37
CCGCCGCCGGTCGTGGCGTGGTCATCGTCGTTCCCGACCAACGCGACCTCGATCGCCTCTCGGCGGCCTGCGAGCCGCTGTTGGGCGATCGCTGCGTCACCCTCGCCGCCGGTCTGGGGCCGACCGCCCGCTACCGCCGGTGGCTGGCGGTACGGCGCGGAGGAGCTGACGTCGTCCTCGGCACGCGCAGCGCGATCTTCGCGCCCGTGCACGATCTCGGGTTGATCGTGGTGTGGGACGACGGTGACGACAGCCTCAACGAACCGCGCGCACCGTATCCGCACCCTCGGGAGGTCGCGGTGCTGCGCGCCCATCACGAGCAGGCCGGGCTGGTGATCGGCGGCTACGCGCGCACCGCCGAGGCGCAGGCACTCGTCGCCTCGGGCTGGGCGCACGATCTCGTCGCCGACCGCGCCGTCATCCGCGAACGTGGTGCCGCGATCGAGGCCATCACCGACGAGGACGTCCGCGTTGCGCGGGACCCGTTGGCGCACACCGCACGTATCCCGGCGGTCGCCTTCGATGCCGCGCGGCGCGCGCTGGCCGCCGACGCGCCGGTGCTGTTCAGTGTCCCGCGGCGCGGGTACATCCCGTCGCTGGCCTGTGCCCGCTGCCGCGAACACGCCCGCTGCCGGGCATGCCACGGCCCGTTGCAGATGGACGTCCACGGATCGTTGTCCTGCCGGTGGTGCGGGCGTCCCGAGACCAACTTCCGATGCCCGGAGTGCGGCGGCACCCGCGTCCGC
>NZ_MVPX01000212.1:0-3690 GCF_002043085.1 Gordonia sp. i37
GAAGAAGATGCCGTGCGCCGGTGGATGGCCGTCGGCGCGTTGGTCCGGGCCCGGCGGCAGGGCGGCACGATGGTCATCGTCGCCGACTCGACGTTGCATCCGGTACAGGCGCTGATCCGTTGGGACCCGGTCGGTTTCGCCGAGACCGAACTCGGGCGTCGCGTCGAGCTCGGCTTCCCGCCCGCGGTCACCATGGCCTCCATCGACGGCCCGGCCGAGCTGGTCACCGGTTTCGTCGACCAGATCGAGTTGCCCGACGGTGCCGACACGCTGGGCCCGGTGCCGCTGCCCGACGGTGTCCGCCCGCCCGCGGGCAGCGCCGACTGGGACCGGCCGGACGGGCACGGCGCTCCCGACGAGATCGAACGGATACTGATCCGCACCGACCGCCGCCAGGGTCGCCGGCTCGCCGAGGCCTTGCGCGCCGCGCACATCCGGCGCAATGCGCAACGCGAGACCGGACCGATCCGGGTCCAGGTCGATCCGCCTACGATCGGATGAGCGCCGCGCACGTCGTGCGCGGATCGAGATGATCGAACGAGTGGAGGAAACCGGCGTGAGAATCGTGTTCGCGGGAACACCGGAGGTCGCGGTGCCGTCACTGCGACGGCTCGTCGAGGGTTCCGAGCACGACGTCGTCGGCGTCATCTCCCGTCCGGATGCGGTCTCGGGTCGGGGCCGCAAGGTGCACCGGGCGCCGGTCGCCGAACTCGCAGATACCCACGGCATCCCGGTCATCACCCCGCGACGTCTCGGTGAACCCGAGGTCGCCGAGACGCTGCAGGGGTGGGCCCCTGACGCCGGGGCGGTCGTGGCCTACGGCGGGTTGGTGCCGCCGCCGCTGCTCGAGCTGCCCACCCACGGCTGGATCAACCTGCATTTCTCGGTGCTGCCCGCCTGGCGGGGCGCGGCGCCGGTCCAGGCGGCGATCGCCGCCGGTGACGCCACCACCGGAGCCAGCACCTTCCGCCTCGAGAAGGGCCTCGACACCGGGCCGGTGTACGGGGTGCTGACCGAGACCATCCGCGACACCGACACCAGCGGTGAACTCCTCGACCGTCTCGCCGACGCCGGGGCGGGTCTGCTCGTCGACACCTTGTCGGGGATCGAGGCGGGGGCGCTGACCCCGGTTCCGCAGCCGGCCGACGGCGTCAGCCACGCCCCGAAGGTCGAGGTCGACGACGCCCGGGTGCGGTGGGACCTGCCCGCGCACATCATCGATCGCCGCATTCGCGCGCACACCCCGGCACCGGGCGCGTGGACCACCCACGGTGACCTCCGACTCAAACTCGGGCCGGTCGCGATCGCGGATTCGACGGCACCCGAAAAGTTGGCGCCGGGTGAGGTCCACGTGACGAAGAAGGCCGTGTTCGTCGGGACGGGCACCACCCCGGTCCGCCTGGGCCCGGTGCAGGCACCAGGGAAGAAGCCGATGCCGGCGACCGACTGGGCGCGCGGCGCCCGCCTCGACGAGGGGAGTGTGCTCGGATGAGCAGACCACGCGGTGACCGCAACGGGTCCAACCGCAGCGGGACCGATCGGGACAATCATCGTTCCGGTCCGGGTCGCGGCTCCCGTAACGATCCGAAGGTGCGGGACAAGGCGGTAGATCCGGTCCGCGAGACCGCCCGCGATGCGTTGCGTGCCGTCCGTGAGCGCGACGCCTACGCCAACCTCGTGCTGCCGAAGATGTTGCGGGAGCGCCACATCAGCGGTCGAGACGCCGCACTGGCCACCGAACTGACCTATGGTTCGGCACGCGCACAGGGCATCCTCGACGCGGTCATCGCCGCCGCCGCGAACCGCCCGGTCGACGAGATCGACGGCAAGCTGCTCGACGTGCTCCGGCTGGGCACCTATCAGCTTTTGCGCACCCGGGTCGGTGCCCACGCGGCCGTCGACACCTCGGTGGACCTGGTCCGGTCCGAAGCCGGCATCGGGCCCGCCGGATTCGTGAACGCGGTGCTGCGCAAGGTCTCTCAGCGCGACGAGGAGTTGTGGGTCGATCTACTCGCCCCGTCCATGGCCGACGACCTGATCGGTCACCTGGCCTTCCGCTATGCGCATCCGCGGTGGATCGCGGAGGTGTTCTACGACGCCCTCGGCGGTTCGTTCGGGCAATTGCAGGCCGCGCTCGCCGCCGACGACGAGCGGCCACCGGTGCACCTCGTCGCGCGGCCCGGTTTCATCACGGCCGAGGAACTCGCGCTGACCAGCGGGGGAGAGATCGGCAGATACTCGCCGTACTGTGTCTACCTGCCCGGCGGCGATCCCGGTGACGTGGAGGCAATCCGGCAGGGCTACGCCGGCGTGCAGGATGAGGGCAGCCAGTTGGTGGCGCGGGCGGTGACGGTGGCCGACATCGGGGCCGACGGCGGTCGGTGGCTCGACATGTGTGCCGGGCCTGGCGGCAAGGCCGCCCTGATTGGTGCGCTCGCCGACATCGACAACGCGCACCTCGACGCCATCGAGGTCAGCGAGCATCGCGCCGACCTCATTCGCGGTGTGGTGCGCGATCTCCCGGTCGACGTCCATGTGGCCGATGCGCGCGATGTCACCGCCCACACCGGACTCGAGCCCGGCTTCGACCGGATTCTGCTCGACGCCCCGTGTACCGGCCTGGGATCGTTGCGCCGGCGGCCCGAGGCGCGGTGGCGCCGGCAGCCGACCGATGTTCCCGAACTCGTTGCGCTGCAACGAGAGTTGCTGACCGAGGCGCTGCGGCTGGTTCGTCCCGGCGGGGTGGTGCTGTACTCCACGTGCTCCCCGCACCCGGCGGAGACCACCGACCTGGTGTCGAGCGTGCTCGAATCGGTCACGACCGCACGCCAACTCGATGCGCGGCCACTCGTCGGCGCCATCGAACTCGGCGAGGGTCCGCATGTGCAGCTGTGGCCACACATCCATGGCACCGACGCGATGTTCCTCGCCGCGCTGACGCGCGACTGAGACGCGTGGACCGAGGAGCTGACGGGACCGGGTCAGACGGCGACGTCCTCGGCCGTCGCCGACCGCCATACCTCCACGGCGTCGGTGACCGGGAGCCCGAGTGCGTCACAAATGGCCACCACGGTGCCGAAACTGGGGGTGGCGATCCGGCCCACCTCGATCTTGCGCAGCGTCTCCGGCGAGATTCCCGCATCTCGCGCAATCGTTTCCGGGTCACGGCCGGCGCGGGCGCCGCGGAGCAGTGCGCCGAGCCGGCGGCCGGCCTCGACTTGTTCGGGGGTCAGTGGAACGCGCACCATGCCGGCCATCATAGCCGGTATTACTGTACCGATCCATGGTAGCGTCGACGGGTATAGAAATACCGATGTGGTTGCGACCGATGCGATCCGAGTGGAGTGCGATGATCGAACTGAAGTCCCCGGCCGAGATCGACAAGATCGCCGTCACCGGCCGCTTCGTCGCCGAAGTCCTGCACGAGATCGGCGGCCGGGCCCGGCCCGGGGTGAACCTGCTCGACCTCGAAGCGCACGCCCGCACGATGCTCGACACTCGGGGTGCCCGGTCGTGCTATTGGGATTACTCGCCCTCGTTCGGTCGTGGCCGCTTCCGCAACGTGATCTGCCTGTCGGTGAACGACGCTGTGCTCCATGGTCTTCCGCACGACCATGTGCTGGCCGACGGGGATGTGCTGACCATGGATCTCGCGGTGTCGATCGACGGATGGGTCGCCGATGCGGCGGG
>NZ_MVPX01000213.1:0-16140 GCF_002043085.1 Gordonia sp. i37
GGCCGACGGGGATGTGCTGACCATGGATCTCGCGGTGTCGATCGACGGATGGGTCGCCGATGCGGCGGTGACCACCCAGGTCGGCACCGTCGACGACGAGGTGAGCGCCCTGATCGATTCGACGCGTCGTGCACTGGCCGCGGGAATCGAGAAGGCGGTGCCACAGGGCCGTCTCGGCGACATCTCCGCCGCGATCGGTGCGGTCGCCCACGCCGACGGCTACCGCGTCAACACCGACTTCGGCGGACACGGACTCGGGCGGACCATGCACGAGGACCCACACATCCCGAACACGGGGCGCGCCGGACGCGGCATCCGCCTCAGGTCGGGGATGGTGCTCGCCCTCGAGCCGTGGTGGGGCCTGGGTACCGACGAACTCGTGGTCGACCCCGACGGGTGGACCCTGCGTCTGGCCGACGGACGCGTCGGCGCCCACACCGAGCACACCGTGGCGATCACCGACGAAGGACCGCGCATCCTCACGGGGGTATGACCGATCCGGGGTATGGCCGATCCGGGGGTATGGCCGATCCGGGGGGCATGACCCGTCCGGCAATTACCGATCCGGCACCAGGGTGCCCTGGTGATACAGCGCCACCCAGTGCCCACCGTCTTCCTGCCCACCGTCTTCCTGCCCACCGTCTTCCTGCACACCGTCGTACCGCCAGATCGTTGCCCGGCGCGACACCCTCTCACCCTGGTGCAGCGTATAGGTGACCAGCTGGGTGGCTGGGGCGATGCTGCGCACCACGAAATCCTCGACGCGCCAGTTCTCTTCGAGGTCGGTCGCGGCTGTGGTGCTGGTATGACGCCGGGCGAGCACCGACCACACGTATTCGCGGTCGTAGCGGCTGCCCGAGGCGCCGACCTCCGAGAAGTCCACATCGGTCATCCGGTCGAATTCGGCGCGGGAGAAGCCGCGCTCCCATCGGTGAAAGATCGGTTCACACCGCCACAGGGCCTCGGCGACCCCACCGGTGTCCTCGCCCGGGACCCCGCCGGTGTCGTTGTTCGAGACCTCGTCGTCCATGGTGTCGAGTGTCGCACCGGCGGCGATCGGTGGGCGCCAAACCCGACTTCGTCGGTGCCGCCCGGCCGCGTATGTTGTCTGCCATGAGTTCCCCGATTGCCCCGATGATCGCCCCGTCGATCCTCTCGGCCGACTTCGCCAACCTCGCCGCCGAGGCCGACGCGGTCTCCGGACCGGGACCCTCGCGCGCCGACTGGTTGCACGTGGACGTGATGGACGCCCACTTCGTCCCCAACCTCACCCTCGGGCTGCCGGTCGTGGAGAGCCTGCTCAAGGCCACCGACATCCCACTCGACTGCCACCTGATGATCGACGACCCCGGTCGCTGGGCCCCGCCGTACGCCGAGGCGGGCGCCTACAACGTCACCTTCCACGCCGAGGCGACCGACGACCCGGTCGCCGTGGCCAAGGACATCCGGGCCGCAGGCGGAAAAGCCGGTCTCGCCCTCAAACCGGGCACCGCGCTCGAGCCGTACCTGGCGATCCTGCGGGACTTCGACACCCTGCTCGTGATGAGCGTCGAACCGGGTTTCGGCGGCCAGAAGTTCATGCCGGAGGTGCTCGACAAGGTGCGCGAGATCCGCACGATCGTCGACGCCGGCGAGTTGCGGCTGCTCGTGGAGATCGACGGGGGCATCCACGACGGGACGATCGCCGAGGCCGCCGAGGCCGGCGTCGACTGCTTCGTCGCCGGGTCCGCGGTCTACGGTCCCGCCGACGCCGGTGCCGCCGTCGCGGCGTTGCGTGAGAAGGCAACGGCCGCACGGGTACACGCTCACTGACAACCATGATCCCCGACGAGGCGGTGCTGGCCGCCGCGATGCGTGAGGCCGTCGCCGAATCGCGAGCGGCACTCGGTGGGGTGTCGCCGAATCCTGCGGTCGGCGCCGTCTTGCTGGCGCCGGACGGTACCGAGATCGCACGCGGTCACACCCAGCCGCCGGGCGGTGCGCACGCCGAGATCGAGGCGTTGCGCCGCGCCGGGGATGCGGCGCGCGGCGCGACCGCGGTGGTCACCCTCGAGCCGTGCAATCACACCGGGCGCACCGGTCCGTGCGCCCAGGCATTGATCGAGGCGGGTGTGGCCCGGGTGGTCTACGCCGTCGGCGACCCGAATCCGACCGCGGCGGGTGGTGCGGATCGGTTGCGTGCGGCGGGGATCGAGGTGATCGCGGGCGTCGGTGCCCTCGACGCACGGTCGGGGCCGTTGCGCGGCTGGCTGTTTCGCCAACGGTTCGGACGCCCACTGGTCACCGCGAAGGTCGCGTCCACCCTCGACGGCCGGATCGCCGCGCCGGACGGCACGAGTCAGTGGATCACCGGGCCGCAGGCACGCGCCCGGGCCCATCGGCAGCGCGCCGAACTCGACGCGATCATCGTCGGCACCGGGACCGTCGTCGCCGACGACCCCGCACTGACCGCCCGGTTGCCCGACGGCACGCCGCATGCCCACCAACCCATCCGGGTTGCCATGGGGGAGCGCGACATTCCCGACGGCGCCCGGATTCGTGACACCATGGTGGGTGGGTTCCGGCATGTCCGCACCCACGATCCGGTCGAGGTGCTCGCGGCGCTGGACGACACGACGTGGGTGCTGGTGGAGGGTGGCCCGGGGATCATCGGGGCGTTCCTCGACGCCGACCTGGTCGACGAGGTCGACAGCTATGTGGCGCCGACGATCCTGGGTGCCGGGCCGTCGGCGGTCGAACGGGCCGCGACGATCACGCTCGCCGACGCAACCGAACTACATCTGGCCGGCGTCGAACAACTCGGTTCCGACGTCCTGATCCGGAGTGTGTCCGACCGGTTACTGCCGTGAGCGCTTGCGCGCGCCGTTGTGCCCCAGGATCCAACCCGCGAGCAGGCCACCGAGCGTGACGATGGTGAGGATCAGCCACTGCCATGAGCTGATGGAGAACATCAGGAACCGCACCTGCACATGCTGGGTGTTCTGGGCGATGAAGATGATCGCGACGATCACCAGGATCAGCGGGAGCCAAAAGCGTTTCAGGAGTCCGAGGACCATCTCGCCAGGTGTTCGAGCAGCGGGTCCGGTGGATGTCCGCGTCGACTTGTCGGCCATGCTGGCGTCGCCTTTCGCCGTGTACCGCGTCCGAGAACCCAGACCCGGGTGTGGTGAATCTTAGCGCAGTGGCGGTCGTTCCTGTGCGACAGTTGAACCCGCCTCACCGCGTAAGTGGACCGCCGTACTGGTTGGGTCCGCGACCTCGTGCTAGCGTCGATACGTACGTTCTCGGGGCGGGGTGAAACTCCCCACCGGCGGTGATGGTGTCGCACAGGCGACACCGAGCCCGCGAGCGCCCGTCCACCCGGACGGGGACAGCAGATTCCGGTGTGAATCCGGAGCCGACGGTCATAGTCCGGATGCGAGAGAACAAGACGGCCCTACGCCGTCCTGTCTGCTCCGAGCGAGCTCGACAGGAGGTAGAAGGTGTTCACAGGCATCGTCGAGGAGCTGGGCACCATCGTCGGGCGAGATGATCTCGCCGACGCGGCCCGACTCACCATTCGTGGCCCTCGGGTCACCTCCGACGCCGGCTTCGGCGATTCGATCGCGGTCAACGGTGTGTGTCTGACGGTCGTCGAATTCGACGACCAGCAGTTCACGGTGGATGTGATGGCCGAAACCCTCCGTCGCAGTTCGCTTGACCGTCTCGGACCGGGCAGCTCGGTCAATCTCGAACGCGCCATGCGCGCCGACGGCCGGTTCGGCGGTCACATCGTGCAGGGACATGTGGACGGCACCGGGACCGTTGTGGCGATCACCCCCTCCCAGAATTGGACGGTCGTACGCATCGGCGTCGATCCGCACCTGAGCCGCTATCTCGTGGAGAAGGGCTCGATCACCGTTGACGGTGTCTCGCTGACCGTCTCGGCGATCGGCGCCGGGAGCGAAGCGAGCGGGCCGGGGGCGATCGGCGCCGGGAGCGAAGCGAGCGACGGCGACTGGTTTGAGATCTCGTTGATCCCCACCACTTTGCAGGAGACCACTCTGGGGTCGGCGTCGGTCGGCGCGGTGGTCAATCTCGAGGTCGACGTCCTCGCCAAATACGTCGAACGACT
Source organism: Gordonia sp. i37 (assembly GCF_002043085.1). NCBI lineage: Bacteria > Bacillati > Actinomycetota > Actinomycetes > Mycobacteriales > Gordoniaceae > Gordonia > Gordonia sp. i37. The sequence continues at coordinate 4,115 of NZ_MVPX01000213.1, forward strand.
CCAGGCGACCCGCGCCGAGTCGATCCGAACCCAGAACACAGCCGGCACGGCAGAGGTGAAGTGATGAGCGAGACCGTCAGCGACGAGACCGTGAGTGAATCGGCAAGTGCAGCAGTGCATCTGGATACCGTCGAACGTGCGATCGCCGACATCGCGGCAGGCAGGGCCGTCGTGGTGGTCGACGATGAGGATCGCGAGAACGAGGGTGATCTGATCTTCGCCGCGGAGAAGGCCACCCCTGAGCTCGTGGCGTTCATGGTGCGTTACACCTCGGGGTATCTGTGTGTGCCGCTGGCCGGTGACGACTGTGATCGGCTGGGACTCCCGCCGATGTATTCGATGAACCAGGACAAGCACGGCACCGCCTACACCGTCACCGTCGACGCCCGAGAGGGCATCGGCACCGGGATCAGCGCCTCGGATCGGGCGACGACGATGCGGTTGCTGGCCGATCCGGCGAGCACCGCGGGTGATTTCACCCGTCCGGGCCATGTGGTCCCGTTGCGTGCCAAGGAGGGCGGGGTGTTGCGCCGGCCGGGGCACACCGAGGCGGCCGTGGATCTCGCGCGGCTGGCCGGTCTCGCGCCGGCTGGGGTGATCTGTGAGGTGGTGTCGCAGAAGGACGTCGGGTCGATGGCCCAGACCGACGAGCTGCGGATCTTCGCCGACGAGCACGATCTCGCGTTGATCTCGATCGCCGACCTGATCGCGTGGCGACGCCGTCACGAGAAGCATGTGGTCCGGGTCGCCGATGCCCGCATCCCCACCCGGCACGGGGATTTCCGCGCCGTCGGATACACCAGCATCCACGACGACGTCGAGCATGTGGCACTGGTGATGGGTGATCTCGCCGGAGCCGACGGCAGCGGCAGTGATGTGCTGGTGCGGGTGCATTCCGAATGCCTCACCGGCGACGTCTTCGGTTCACTGCGCTGTGATTGCGGTCCGCAGCTCGATGCCGCGATGGAGATGGTGGCCGCCGAGGGGCGCGGTGTGGTGCTCTACATGCGCGGTCATGAGGGGCGCGGCATCGGTCTGCTGCACAAGTTGCAGGCCTACCAGTTGCAGGATGCGGGCTCGGACACCGTCGATGCGAATCTGCAGCTCGGTCTGCCCGCCGATTCCCGCGACTACGGTCTGGGCGCCCAGATCCTCGTCGACCTCGGGGTCACCTCGATGCGTCTGCTCACCAACAATCCGGCCAAGCGGGTGGGACTCGACGGGTACGGGTTGCATATCGTGGAGCGCGTGCCGATGCCGGTGCGGGCGAACAAGGAGAATCTGCGGTATCTGCGGACCAAGCGTGACCGGATGGGTCACGATCTCGACGGTCTGGAGAACTGGGACGGTCCGGACAACTGGGATCCGCACGGCACACTGGATTCGGCGGCCGGAGACGGCGGACCGTCATGAGCCGCGGACTCGTATGAGCTGCGGACCTGTACGAGCGGAGGACCTGTATGAGCGGACACGGTGAACCCACCCTCGAGTTGGGGGATGCGGGCAAGCTGCGCCTGGCGATCGTCTCGTCGCAATGGCACGCGACGATCTGTCGGGCGTTGCTCGACGGTGCGGTGCGCGCCGCAGCCGAGCACGGCGTCGACGATCCGACGATCGTGCGGGTGGCCGGTGCCATCGAGCTGCCGGTGATCGTGCAGGCCCTGGCGCGTACCCATGACGCCGTCGTCGCGCTGGGTGTGGTCATCAAGGGGGAGACCCCGCACTTCGACTACGTCTGTGACGCGGTGACCGCGGGCCTGACCCGGGTGTCGCTGGACGAGTCGACCCCGGTGGGCAACGGGGTGCTCACCACGTTCACCGAGGAGCAGGCTCTGGATCGGGCCGGTTTACCGGAATCCAAGGAGGACAAGGGCGCTCAGGCCACGACGGCGGCGCTGGCCTCGGCCCTGACCCTGCGCGCGCTGAGTCGCGGCGAGGCCTATCCCGGGTCGGTGACGACGGCCGCGGCATCGTGAACGAGGCACGACCGGAGCCCGCGGTGACCGATGCGTCGACGTCCGAGTGGGACATGGAGTACCGGTCGCGGCGCCTGCGGCTGATCGGCATCGTTGCCGCGGCGGTGGTGGTGGTCATCCACGTGACCTTCGGTCTACTGCTGACCATCTCCAACACCGGTCCGGACAACATCGGCTGGTCCGATCAGGCCGCGCTCATCTGCATCGGTCTGGTCGAGGCGTGCGCCATCATGTTGCTCGCCCGACCCCGCCTGCGGGTCGGCTCTCGTGGGGTGTCGGTGCGCAATCTGGCCACCGAGCGGCTCTTCGAGTGGGACCAGGTACGCGGACTCACCTACCCGGACAAGGGTTTCGGCGGCCAGCTCGAGCTCCCCGCCGACGAGCACGTGCCGGTGCTGGCGATCCAGGCCGGTGACGGCGCCCGCGCGATCGAGGCGATGGAACGCTACCGGGAGATCGAGCAGCTCTACCGTGGCGGCTGAGTCGGGGACACGCGATGATCGATCTCGACGCCGTGGGGCAGACCGCACTCGGGGTGGCCTATGTGCGCGCCTACGAATCGCTGCGACGTGATGCGCTGTTCGCCGACCCGTTGGCCGTTGCGTTGTTCGATTCCGCTCTCACCGATCCCGACGGCACCCTGCGGCCGATGCCGCCGGTCACCGATGCCGCGGGTCGCGAACGTCGCGGCATGTACCACTGGATCGTCGCCCGCACCCTGTTCCTCGACGAGCTGTTCCGATCGGCCGCACGCGACGGGATCGAGCAGTTCGTCATCCTCGGCTCCGGACTCGACGCCCGGGCCTTTCGGCTGGAGCTGGGACCGGCGGCGGTGGTCTACGAGCTGGACCGCCCGCCCGTGGTCGAGGTCAAGGAAGCTCTCGTCGCCGAGCACGAGCTGGTCGCCACCACCGGCCGCCGGGTCGTGCAGGCCGATCTGATCTCCGACTGGTTGCCGCCCCTGCTCGAGGCCGGCCTGCACACCGATGAGCCGACGTGCTGGCTCGCCGAAGGACTCCTGGTCTATCTGGAACCCGACGTCGCGCGGCGGGTGATCGACACCATCGGGCAGGCCAGCGCATCCGGATCACAGGTCGGGGTCACCGTCCGCTCCACGCGCCGCACACGCACCGATGGCCCCTTCGCGCAGGTGGCCGCGCTGTGGCACGAGGACCCGGGCATCGTCGGGCGTTTCACCGACACCGGGTGGACCTGTGAGCTCACCGACACCGTCTCGGTACTCGCCGCGGCGGGCCGAGCCGTCGATGCCGAGCTCGTGGGCCCGGGCACCGCCGACGACGGTTCGGCGGGGCCGTCGGCGAGTCTGCTCGCCGGCCGGTTCGAATCCCGATCCGTCGGCCGCGCCGACTAGCCTGGAACACGTGGCCGACCCGAGCACCTACCGTCCCGCGCCCGGGACGATCCCCACCGATCCGGGGGTCTACAAATTCCGTGATTCCCACGGCCGCGTCATCTATGTGGGCAAGGCCAAGAACCTTCGCTCACGGCTGACGTCGTACTTCGCCGACATCTCCTCGCTGCATCCGCGCACCCGCCAGATGGTGACCACCGCGGCGTCGGTGGAGTGGACGGTCGTCGGCACCGAGGTCGAGGCGCTGCAGCTGGAATACAACTGGATCAAGGAGTTCGATCCCCGGTTCAACGTCCGTTATCGCGACGACAAGAGTTACCCGATGCTGGCGGTCACGCTCAACGAAGAGTATCCGCGGCTGTTCGTCTATCGTGGGCCGCGGCGTCGTGGCGTGCGCTACTTCGGTCCGTATTCGCACGCGTGGGCCATCCGCGAGACCGTCGACCTGCTGACCCGGGTGTTCCCGGCCCGCACCTGCTCGGCCGGGGTGTTCAAGCGGCACGGGCAAATCGACCGGCCGTGTCTGCTCGGCTACATCGACAAGTGTTCGGCGCCGTGTATCGGTCGGGTCAGCGCCATCGAACACCGCGAGATCGTCAATGATTTCTGCGACTTCCTGGCCGGCCGCACCGACCAGATGATCAAGCGCCTCGAGCGTGAGATGGCCTCGGCCGCAGAAGCACTCGACTTCGAACGGGCGGCGCGTCTGCGCGACGACGTGGGGGCGATGCGGCGCGCGTTGGAGAAGCAGGCAGTGGTACTCGGCGACGGCACCGACGCCGACGTCATCGCCATGGTCGGCGATGAACTCGAGGTGTCGGTGCAGATCTTTCACGTCCGGGACGGTCGGGTGCGCGGTGAGCGCGGGTGGGTCGTGGAGAAATCCGATGACGACGACATCGGCGAGCAGGTCGGGCAGTTCCTCACGCAGTTCTATGGCGCCCAGGCCGATCTCGACGCGACCGTCGAGGTCGGCGAGGACCGCGAGCGCGGTGAGTCGGTGCCGCGTGAGGTCCTCGTCCCCGCGCTTCCCGCCGAGCACGAGGAGCTGACCGAGTTCCTCTCCGATCTACGTGGCAGCCGTGTCAGTCTGCGGGTGCCGCAACGCGGCGACAAGAAGGCGTTGTTCGAGACGGTCGCGCGCAACGCGGGAGAAGCGTTGACGCAGCACAAGTTACGCCGTGCCGGTGATCTGACGACGCGGTCGGCGGCTCTGACCGAGTTGCAGGAGGGCCTCGGACTCGACCAGGCCCCGCTGCGGATCGAGTGCGTCGACATCTCGCATGTGCAGGGCACCGATGTGGTGGCCTCGCTCGTCGTCTTCGAGGACGGCTTGCCCCGCAAGTCCGATTATCGGCACTATTCGATCCGCGAGGCCGCCGGCGATGGCCGCTCCGACGACGTCGGCTCGATCGCCGAGGGGACCCGCCGACGATTCCTGCGCCATCGCGCCGATCAGGCCGACGGTGTCGCCGCGCAGGTGGCGGCGCAGGTGGCCCCCGATCCCGATTCCAAGAAGGCGCGTCGATTCGCCTACCCGCCGAACCTGTTCGTCGTCGACGGTGGCGCGCCGCAGGTGCACGCCGCGGCGACCGTACTCGACGAGCTCGGCGTCACCGACGTCGCCGTGATCGGGTTGGCCAAGCGACTCGAGGAGATCTGGGTGCCCGGTGACGACGAACCGGTGATCCTGCCCCGCTCCAGTGAGGCGCTGTTCCTGCTGCAGCGGGTGCGCGACGAGGCGCACCGTTTCGCGATCACCTTCCACCGCAGCAAACGCAGCAAACGCATGACGGAGTCGGTACTCGACGGCGTCCCCGGGCTCGGACGCTCCCGGCGCACCGCGCTGGTCACCCACTTCGGCTCCGTCGCCAAACTGCGGGAGGCCACCGTCGACGACATCGCCGCGGTGCCCGGCATCGGCCCGGGGACCGCCCGGGTGGTGCACGAGGCGCTTGCCGGCGACACGCCACAGGCCACCGGCGATTCGGCGGCCGGACCGGCCGAGACCACACACGATGTGACGGTGGGATGGACATGAGCACGAGCGGAGGCACGGACATGACCGACAGCGATCCCGCGCACGGGGCACCGGGAGGAGACGCCTCCGGTGCGACCACCGACGGACTCGTCGTCCTGTTCGTCGCCGGCATGTCCGGCGCCGGTCGCTCCACGGTCGCCAACGTGCTCGAGGACGACGGCTGGTATGTCGCCGACAACGTGCCGCCCGCACTGATCTCGACGATGGTCGACCTCGTCGCCGACAGCGATCCGCCGATCCTGCGGCTGGCCATGGTGTTACGCGCGTCCGACGAGAACCTCGGCGAGCAGTTGCGCACGCTGCGTGCACAACTCGCGGCCACCGGCACCCAGACGCGACTGCTGTTTCTCGACGCCAGCGATCAGGTGCTGGTCCGTCGCTTCGAGCAGGTCCGCCGCCGCCATCCGCTGCAGGGTAGCGAGACCCTGGTCGAGGGGATCGCGCGGGAGCGGGTGATCCTCGCGCCCCTCAAGGATTCCGCCGACCTCGTGGTGGAGACCTCGACGCTGACCGTCGCCAAACTGCGTGAGGTGGTGGAGGATTCGTATCCGCACGACGCGAGTTCCCGGCTCAGCGTCGCCGTGCAGTCCTTCGGATTCAAGTACGGATTGCCGATCGACTCCGACCTCGTCGCCGATGTCCGCTTCCTGCCCAATCCGTATTGGGTGGCCGATCTGAGGGAACTCAACGGTCGCGACGCGCCGGTGCGGGAGTACGTCCTCGGACAGGACGACGCCAGTCGCTTCGTCGATCTCTACACCGAACTGATCGGTGTCGTGGGCAAGGGTTATCTCCGAGAAGGCAAGCGCTACATGACCGTCAGCATCGGATGCACCGGCGGCAAGCACCGTAGTGTCGCGATCTCCGAGGAGTTGGCGCGTCGCCTGCGGGTCGCCGCGGACGACGCGGGTGCCGCGCGCTACGACGTGCGGGCCATGCACCGTGATCTGGGGCGCGAATGAGTGCATTGCGGATCGCCGCGCTCGGCGGCGGACACGGCCTGTATGCGACGCTGACGGCGATGCGCTATCTGAGCCCCCACGTGACCGCCATCGTGACCGTCGCCGACGACGGTGGGTCGTCGGGCCGGTTGCGTTCCGAACTCGGGGTGATCCCACCCGGCGATCTGCGAATGGCGATGGCGGCGTTGATGTGCGCGCCGGCAGCCCTCGACGGTCTGGCCGGGCGTCGGGACCCGGACGCCGACCGGCGGCACCACGAGTTGTGGGCGGAGACCCTGCAGCATCGTTTCGGTGGTTACGGTGCGCTCGCCGGTCATCCGGTGGGCAACCTGCTGCTGGCCGGGCTGACCGAGGTCCTCGGCGATCCGGTGGCGGCCCTCGACGAGATGATGCGTGTGTTCGACGTCGATGGTCGGGTGCTGCCGATGTCGTCGGTACCGCTGGAGATCGAGGCCGACGTCTCCGGACTGGAATCCGATCCTCGTATCTCCCGGGTCATCCGCGGTCAGGTGGCTGTGGCGACCACCCCCGGCAAGGTGCGTCGGGTGCGACTCCTGCCCGCGGAGCCGCCGGTGTGCGAGCCGGTGATCACCGCCGTCGACGAGGCCGATCTCGTGGTCCTCGGTCCGGGCTCGTGGTTCTCCAGTGTGATCCCGCACGTCCTGGTGCCGGACTTACTGGAGGCGTTGCAGCGCAGCACTTCTCGCAAGGTGTTGATCGTGAACCTGGCGCCGGAGCCGGGGGAGACCCCGGGGTTCTCGGTGGAACGACATCTGCATGTGCTGCACGCCCACGCCGACACGTTCACGATCGATCATGTGGTCGTCGACGAGTCGTCGGTGCCCGCCGGGCGGGAGCGCGAGCACCTCGAGAGGGCCGCCGGGATGTTCGGCGCGAGCCTGGAGATCGGTGATCTCGCCATTCCCGGCCGCCACGTCCACGACCCGGCGAAAGTGGCCGGCCTGATCAAGCAACTGTGTTCGCGTGAACCGACCCGTTAGGCTGGCCCAACGTGGTTGAGCGCGGGCAGGGGAGGCCAGGGCGCGCCCTGGGGAGTACAGGCATGGGGTCCGCGGATGACAGGAGGACCCGGCGATGACAGGAGGACAGGGACCGGTGGCGATGACCGCGGCGGTGAAGGACGAATTGAGTCGGCTCGCCGTGACGCAGGTGAGTCCGCGCAAGGCCGAGGTGTCGGCGCTTCTGCGGTTCGCGGGAGGCCTGCACATCGTGGCCGGGCGCGTGATCGTCGAGGCCGAGGTCGACATGGGCAATGTGGCGCGACGGCTGCGCCGGGAGATCCACGACCTGTACGGATACACCTCCGAGGTCCACGTCCTGCGAGGCGGCGGACTACGCAAGTCGGCGCGCTACATCGTGCGGGTCACCGCCGACGGTGAGGGCCTTGCCCGACAGACCGGGCTGCTCGATCTGCGCGGCCGACCGGTCCGGGGTCTGCCCGCGCAGGTTGTCGGCGGCAGTATCGCCGACGCCGAGGCCGCCTGGCGCGGCGCGTTCCTGGCGCACGGGTCGCTGACCGAGCCCGGCCGGTCTTCGGCGCTGGAGGTCAGCTGTCCCGGTCCGGAGTCGGCCCTGGCACTGGTCGGGGCGGCCCGGCGGCTCGGGGTGTCGGCGAAGGCCCGCGAGGTGCGCGGCGCCGACCGTGTCGTCATCCGCGACGGTGAGGCGATCGGCGCGCTGTTGACGCGGATGGGCGCACACGACACGCGCCTGGTCTGGGAGGAACGCCGGATGCGTCGGGAGGTGCGGGCGACGGCCAACCGGCTCGCCAACTTCGATGACGCGAACCTGCGCCGCTCGGCGCGCGCCGCGGTCGCGGCCGCCGCCCGGGTGGAGCGCGCACTGGAGATCCTCGGCGACGAGGTCCCCGACCACCTCGCCGCGGCCGGGCATCTGCGCATCACCCACCGGCAGGCCTCGCTGGAGGAACTCGGCCAGCTCGCCGATCCGCCGATGACCAAGGACGCCGTCGCCGGCCGGATCCGCCGGCTGCTGTCGACCGCGGACAAGAAGGCGCACGCCGAGGGCATCCCCGACACCGAGTCGGCGGTCACCTCGGATCTGCTCGACGAGGCGTGACCCACCGTTGTCGACCCGATCGTTCGGGCGGCGGTACGGGTGTGCCAGTGCACCCGTCGCGCTGCCCACGATCAGGCGTCCTACTAGGCTGGACCCGACGCCGGTTGGCCATGAGCCGATCGGCCACCAGGAGCGGTGCGGGCAGATGACCCCGTGCCGAGACAACCGCTAAGGAGCACACCAGTGACTGTTCGGGTAGGCGTCAACGGATTCGGCCGGATCGGCCGCAACTTCTTCCGCGCCGTCGAAGCACAAAAAGCATTGGGCACCACCGACATCGAGATCGTCGCCGTCAACGATCTGACCGACAACGCCACCCTGGCACACCTGCTGAAGTTCGATTCGATCCTGGGCCGCCTGCCGCAGGAGGTTTCCCTCGACGGCGATTTCATCGTCGTCGGCGACCAGCGCATCAAGGCCCTCGAGGTCAAGGAAGGCCCGGCGGCGCTGCCGTGGGGCGACCTCGGTGTCGACGTCGTCGTCGAATCCACCGGTATCTTCACCGCCGCGGAGAAGGCCAAGGGCCACCTCGACGCCGGCGCCAAGAAGGTCATCATCTCCGCACCGGCCTCCGGTGAGGACATCACCATCGTCATGGGTGTCAACGACGACAAGTACGACGGCAGCCAGAACATCATCTCCAACGCGTCGTGCACCACCAACTGCCTCGGCCCGTTCGCGAAGGTGCTCAACGACGAATTCGGCATCGTCTCGGGTCTGATGACCACCGTGCACGCCTACACCCAGGACCAGAACCTGCAGGACGGCCCGCACAAGGATCTGCGTCGCGCCCGCGCCGCGGCCATCAACGTGGTGCCCACCTCGACCGGCGCGGCCAAGGCCATCGGTCTGGTCCTCCCCGAACTCAAGGGCAAGCTCGACGGATACGCGCTGCGCGTGCCGATCCCGACCGGCTCGGTCACCGACCTCACCGCAATCCTGGAGAATTCCGCGACCGCCGACGAGATCAACGCCGCGATGAAGGCCGCCGCCGAGGGTCCGCTCAAGGGCATCCTCAAGTACTACGACGCGCCGATCGTCTCCAGCGACATCGTCACCGACCCGCACAGCTCGCTGTTCGACGCCGGGCTGACCAAGGTCATCGGCAACCAGGTCAAGGCCGTCTCCTGGTACGACAACGAGTGGGGTTACTCCAACCGCCTCGTCGACCTGTCCGGCCTGGTCGGCAAGTCTCTCTGACCGACCGGTCGCTGACGAACCCAACCGTTACGGAGCAATGCTGCAATGGGTGTACCCACTCTGAAAGACCTTCTCGACGAAGGCGTTTCGGGTCGCGGTGTGTTGGTTCGATCGGATTTCAACGTCCCGCTCGACGGGTCGACGATCACCGATCCGGGCCGAATCCTCGCCTCCCTGCCGACGCTGAACGCGCTCATCGACGCCGGCGCCAAGGTGATCATCACCGCGCATCTGGGCCGCCCCAAGGGTGAGCCGGATCCGAAATACTCATTGGCGCCGGTCGCCGAGCGTCTCGGCCAGGAACTGGGCCGCAACGTCCAACTCGCCGGTGATGTCGTCGGCTCCGACGCGCTCGCGCGCGCCGAGGGACTCACCGACGGTGATGTCCTGCTGCTGGAGAACGTGCGGTTCGATCCGCGCGAGACGTCCAAGGACGAGTCCGAGCGAGAGTCGCTGGCCAAGGCCTTCGTCGAACTCGTCGGTCCCGACGGCGCCTTCGTCTCCGACGGTTTCGGGGTGGTGCACCGCAAGCAGGCCTCGGTGTACGACGTCGCCAAGCTCCTCCCGCACTACGCCGGTGAGCTCGTGGCGGCCGAGGTCAAGGTGCTCTCGGCACTCACCGAGGACCCGGAACGGCCGTACGCCGTGGTGCTGGGTGGTTCCAAGGTGTCCGACAAGCTCGGCGTGATCGAGGCGCTGGCACCGAAGGTCGACACGCTGGTCATCGGCGGCGGTATGGCGTTCACGTTCCTGGCCGCCCAAGGCCATGGCGTGGGCACCTCGCTGCTGCAGGAAGACCAGATCGAGGTCTGCAAGGATCTGCTGGAGCGATTCGGTGATGTCATCCGGCTGCCCGCCGATGTGGTGGTGGCCGACAAGTTCGCCGCCGACGCGCAGTCGCAGACGGTCTCGGCCGACGCCATCCCCGACGGATGGATGGGTCTGGACATCGGGCCGGAGTCGGTGCAGCGTTTCGCCGCGCTGCTCTCGGGTGCCAAGACGATCTTCTGGAACGGGCCGTCGGGCGTGTTCGAATTCGAGAAGTTCTCCGCGGGCACCAAGGGTGTCGCCGAGGCGATCGCCGGCGCTACCAAGGCCGGTGCGTTCACCGTGGTCGGCGGGGGCGACTCCGCAGCCGCGGTGCGCACGCTGGGGTTGCCGGACGACGACTTCTCGCACATCTCGACCGGTGGCGGTGCGTCGCTGGAATACCTGGAGGGCAAGGAATTGCCGGGACTGAAGGTGCTGGAATCATGAGCGGATCCCGTAAGCCGCTCATCGCGGGCAACTGGAAGATGAACCTCAATCACCTCGAGGCCATCGCGCTGGTGCAGAAGATCGCGTTTGCGCTGCCCGCCAAGTACTTCGAGAAGGTCGACGTGACGGTGATCCCGCCGTTCACCGACATCCGCTCGGTGCAGACGGTCGTCGACGGCGACAAATTGCTGCTGACCTACGGTGCCCAGGATCTGTCGGCCCACGATTCGGGTGCCTATACCGGCGAGATCAGCGGGGCATTCCTCGCCAAGCTCGGGTGCACCTTCGTCGTCGTCGGGCATTCGGAGCGCCGCACCATGCACGCCGAGACCGACGAGGTGGTGCTTGCCAAGACCAAGGCGGCGCTCAAGCACGGCCTGACGCCGATCGTCTGCATCGGTGAGGGACTCGACATCCGGGAGTCCGGCGAGCACGTCGCCTACAACGTCGCGCAGCTGAAGGGTTCGCTGGCGGGCCTCTCGGCCGAGGACATCGCGAAGGTCGTCATCGCCTACGAGCCCGTGTGGGCCATCGGTACCGGTCGGGTGGCCAGTGCCGCCGACGCGCAGGAGGTCTGCGCGGCGGTGCGTACCACGCTCGCCGAGATCGCCGATGCGTCGACAGCCGCCTCGGTGCGGGTGCTCTACGGCGGGTCGGTGAACGCCAAGAACGTCGGTGACATCGTCGGCCAGACCGATGTCGACGGGGCTCTCGTCGGCGGCGCGTCCTTGAAGGCCGACGAGTTCTCCACGTTGTCGGCGATCGCCGCGGGCGGCCCCCTGCCCTGAGCGCTCGCTCAAACGCGTACACTGGTCGAGCCGGTCGCATTCCTCGTGAGGTGACCGGCTCGACCATGTCGTCGGCCCCTGGCCGGACGCGACTCGATTCCAACCGACAAGGATCTGCCTGACGTGCTCGAAACAGTTCTGGACATCGGCCTGATCATCACCAGTGTGCTGCTGGTGATCCTGGTTCTGCTGCACCGGGGTAAGGGCGGTGGCCTGTCGTCGCTCTTCGGTGGCGGTGTGCAATCGAGTCTGTCCGGCTCGAGCGTCGTCGAGCGCAACCTCGACCGGTTGACGATCTTTGTCGGATTGGTGTGGTTCATCTTCATCATC
>NZ_MVPX01000214.1:0-789 GCF_002043085.1 Gordonia sp. i37
GCCCCGACACCCTTCTCTCGACCCGATGCGGCTACGGCCGCATCGGGTCGAGTGCTTTCTGTGTACCCGACTTTCTGTGCACCCGAGATGCCCACCCGAGATGCCGCCGTCACGCGCAGCCGCAATACTGGGGCAATGACCTCTCCTTCGCGCGGTGCCCCGGACTGGCGTCCTTCCATCTCGATCGTCGACCACATCGTCGTCGACGACGAGGGCCGCACCCTCACCGAACCGCTGCGTGAGGACATCCGATTGCTCGGCGGCATTCTCGGCGACATGGTGCGCGAACACTCGGGGGCGGAGGTCTTCGACCTCGTCGAGTCGGCGCGAGTGGCGGCGTTCAAGATCCGGCGGGCCGAGATCGATCGCGACGAGTTGGCCGATCTGTTCGTCGATCTCGACATCTCGGTGGCGATGCCGATCATCCGCGCGTTCAGCAACTTTGCGCTGTTGGCCAACCTGGCCGAGGACATCCACCGTGAACGCCGGCGGATGATCCACGTACGGGCCGGCGACCCGCCCCAGGACAGTAGCCTCGACGCCACGTACGCCAAACTGGCCGAGGCCGGTCTCGGCGATGACGAGGTGGGTGATGCGCTCGCCGACGCGACGGTGGTGCCGGTGATCACCGCCCATCCGACAGAAACCCGCCGGCGGTCGGTGTTCGAGGCGCAGAACCGGATCACCGAGCTGATGCGATTCCGGTCGCGGACCGAACTGACGCCCGCCGAGGAGGCGGCGGTCACCGAGGGAATCCGGAGGCAGATCCTCACGCTGTGGCAGACCGCG
>NZ_MVPX01000215.1:0-33722 GCF_002043085.1 Gordonia sp. i37
GGCGGGGGAGCCGATGCTGCGGATGGGCTCGTGGATCGGCGGTGACCGCGACGGCAATCCGTTCGTCACCGGCGAGATCGTGGAGATGGCAACGACTCTCGCGGCGCGCACGGCGATCGGCAACCACCTGTCGGAGCTCGAGGCGCTCGCGCAGGAACTGAGCATGTCGACCCGGCTCATGACGACCTCCGACGCGGTCTACGAACTCGCCGGTGTGCCCCGCGAGGACGCGGCCGCCGACGAGCCGTTCCGTCTTGCATTGCGCCACATCCGTTCTCGGTTGGTCGCCACCGCGACCGGGCTGTTCGGTGAGGAGGTGATGAAGACCTCGGATCTGTTCCTGCTCGACGGTGCCGACGCCTACTCGACCGCCGACGAACTGCTCGCCGACCTCGACGTCATCGATGCCGGACTCCGCGCCGCCAACGACGACATCATCGCCGACGACAGGCTACTGCGGCTCCGGGAGTCGGTGCGCACCTTCGGTTTCCACCTGTCCGGGCTGGACATGCGGCAGAACTCCGACATGCACGAGGACGTCATCGCCGAACTGCTGGCGTGGGCCGGCGTGCACCCGGACTACCGGTCGCTGGACGAGGCCGAGCGGGTCGAGATCCTGACCAATGAACTCGCCGCCCGGCGGCCGCTCACCCGGCCCGATGCCGATTTGTCCGAGTTGGCGACCAAGGAACTCAACATCGTCCGTGCGGCCGCGACCGCGGTGGCGCGGTTCGGACCGCAGTCGGTGCCCAACTACATCATCAGCATGTGCACCTCGGTCAGCGACATGCTCGAGCCGATGATCCTGCTGAAAGAAGCCGGGCTGATCGACATCGACGGCGACACCGGGAAACTCATCTCGACGGTTCGAATCGTCCCACTGTTCGAGACCATCGAGGATCTGCAGCAGGGCGCAGAAACCCTGTTGGCCGCCTTGGACATCCCGCTGTACCGCGACCTCGTCGACGGGCAGTCGGGCATGCAAGAGGTCATGCTCGGCTATTCCGATTCCAACAAGGACGGCGGCTACATGGCCGCGAACTGGGCGCTCTATCGCGGCGAGCTCGATCTCGTCGAGGCCGCGGCCAAGGCCGGAATCCGGTTGCGGCTCTTCCACGGTCGCGGTGGCACCGTCGGCCGCGGTGGGGGACCGAGCTACGACGCCATCCTGGCCCAGCCGCCGGGCGCGGTCCAGGGGTCGCTGCGCATCACCGAGCAAGGTGAGATCATCGCCGCGAAATACGCCGAACCCGTCAGCGCCGAACGCAATCTGGAGACGTTGCTCGCCGCGACCATCGAGTCGTCGCTGCTCGACGTCGAGGGACTCGGGGACGAATCAGAGGACGCCTACACCACTCTCGACGAGATCGCGGCGCTGGCCCGCTCGGCCTACAGCGCGCTGGTGCACGAGACACCGGGATTCGTGGAGTACTTCACGACGTCGACGCCGCTGTCGGAGATCGGCGCACTCAACATCGGCAGCCGTCCGGCGTCGCGTAAACAGACCGAGAAGATCTCCGATCTGCGGGCCATCCCATGGGTGCTGTCGTGGACGCAATCCCGCGTGATGCTGCCGGGCTGGTACGGCACCGGCGCTGCCTTCGAGCAGTGGGTCGGCGACGACGCGGACCGTCTGGCGACCCTGCAGCGGTACTACGAGAAGTGGCCGTTCTTCCGCACCGTGATGTCCAACATGGCGCAGGTGCTCGCCAAGTCGGACATGGGACTCGCGCATCGATACGCCCAGCTCGTGCCTGACGAGCAGTTGCGCGACACCGTCTTCGGGATGATCGTCGACGAGCACGAACGCACCATCGCGATGTACTCGAAGATCACCGGTACCAACGATCTTCTTGCCGACAACGCGGCACTCAAACGGTCGGTGTACAACCGCTTCCCGTACCTCGAGCCGCTGAATCTGCTGCAGGTCGAGCTTCTGCGTCGCTTCCGCGCCGGTGACGATTCACCGCGAATCCGCCGAGGGATCCAGCTGACGATGAACGGTTTGGCGACCGCGCTGCGCAACAGCGGATAGGTCCTCGGTCGAGGCGCTTTCCCTGGTGGTCGAGGTGCTTTTTCCTGGTGGTCGAGGTGCCTCTTCCTGGTGGTCGAGGTGCTTTTTCTTGGTGGTCGAGGTGTGAGGCGCGTGCGCCGAGCCTCGAGACCCGGTGAGCCACAGCTGGTTCCATCCCACCGCGAAGACCTGTCACCCTGGGTAGGTGACAATCACCTGCCCCGTTCGCCTGCTCCGCCACTCCACCCGTCGGTCGGTGTAAAGCGTCGGCACCCACTCCGCGAGATGCTTGCGTTGGTGATCAGCCCGACACAACGGGATCAGGTCACCGAGCACTGTCCAGCCTCCGGCTTCGGGGTTGGTGTGGTTGAAGGGTTGCCAGTGGTCGAGGTCGCACAGGTGTGAGGGCATCCCGCAGTAGGGGTATCGGCACCAGGCGTCGTTGGCCAGCACCTCAGCGCGCAGTGTGGCGCTGGGTGCATACGTCAATGCCGCAGGGGGTGGCACGATGTGACTGCCGTGTCCGGTGGGATCCGCCGGCGGTGCCTGGGGTCGGTCGGAGATCTGTGGGATCAACGGACCGGCCGTACACACGGATTCGGGGTAATGGATGGTCTTGGCCACCTCGGACAGGGTGGCGGCGTAGTCGCGGTCGATCGATCCGTATCCCTGCAACCGCGGTACGAGAATCCCCGTCCGGGTCCTTCAACACGGTCAGTACGGGGGCGCCGGGTACGACCAGGGCCCGCCCGAACGCCACCGGAACCTCATCCGGCGTCGGTGGATTCATCGGGTCGGGGATCTCGGGTTCGGCGACCGGCTCGACCAACTCAACCAACTCGACTGCGGGAGCGTCGGCGTCGGCAGGTTCGGGTAGCAGGTCGTCCCACGCTGCCGCATCCTCGGCGTCAGAGGGTGTTTCGGCCGAGTCCCTGTTGACGGCATCGCTGCCTTTCGTGCAGTCGTCCTGCCCGCATTCGCAGTCGAGTCGGGCTCCGGGCACGCCGGTGATCTCCCCGAGTGCGATCACCCGCACTGGCCCGACGCGTCGCGGGTCCTTACGGCAGGTCCGTTCATCGATCAGGGCGTTGATCTGGGTTGTGAGGAACACCCCGTAGTGGGCGGGGACGACCGCATCGAGGGCGGAGTGCCCAGCAACATCGGGGGTGATGGTCACATTTCCGACCAGATCGGTGATGGTGTCGCGTTCCTCGATCACACTGTCGGGGTTCATCGAAATCAATGCGGCGTCGAGTTGTTGCGAGAGCACCGGGTCGGTCGTCGCCCGAGACCCGTATTCCAGGACGATCTCTTCGAACGTCATCTCCTCGTTGTCCCCGGCCTCGACGGTGTCGGTGTCGGTGGTGTCGATGTTCTCGCCACGCTGCGCGGCCCGCGCCATGATCGAAGCCCGATTCGTCGACAGTTCCCCGTTCAGATAGGCGGCACGGATGAGTGGGAACTTCTCCAACAGATCCGCCAACGCCACCCAACGCCCGGCCTTGCTACGGGAGACCTTGAACTGCAACGACACCTCGGCCCGGCCGAGTCTCTCGGCATGCTCGACCACCGACCCCCACACACCGGTCTCGGGCCGCCCGGCCAGATGCTCACGAAACACCCGCTCCGCCAACGCAGCGGCAGCCAGCACCGTCCGGGCCTCGTATTTGCGGGCCTCGCGGAGCAGGTCCGGGCCGGTCTCGGTGAGCTCATCGCGCGACATGGCTGTGATCGCGGCAGCGTCGGCATCCGGATCGGTGAACGTCAATGTGGTCGACATCCGAACAACCTCCCCTCCCGCGATCGGACTTGATGAGAACGAGTGTACGAAGGGGTACCGACAAAACCGGCCCGGCGGAGATGGGGCCGTCAAAATCTGTGGACAACTATTTTCAACTCATCGATTGGGCGCTCGATTACGTCGAGCGGGTAGTGGATGTGGTTGCGATGCTTGTCATCTCGCCTGGTCTCGAGGCTCGCCGCACGCGGCTCACACCTCGACCACCGGGGAAGGGGCAAGCGTCGATCAGGTAATGCTCCGTCGTTCTACCCCGGACCATTCCATCCGATGGTCGAGGTGCCGAGGAGCGCCAGCGACGAGCCTCGAGACCCTCTCGCCGATAGGTATTCTCATCACCCGCGAATCGAAACCTGCACCGTGGCAGGGAGTCTCGAGGCCCGGCGCCTGGTCGCCGAGCACCTCGACCGCCGGGGAAGGGGCGGACATCGGATGGCGGAAACGTCGCTCCAACCCCGACGGGGTTTCAGGCGTCGGGGAGAGCGGAGGCCGCGGCGTGGTCGAGGAACCAGACGGTTTCCTCGGTGCCGTGGGCACCGGCGCAGGGCCAGTCGGCAGGATCGGCGCGGGCGTGAGCCGCGGCCACCGCTTGGGCCTTGTCCTCACCGGCGACGAGAAACCACACCGCCTTGCTGCGGTTGACCACCGGCAGCGTGAGGGTGATCCGCCGCGGCGGTGGTTTGGGTGAGTCCTCCACGGCAACAACGGTCTTCTGCGTCTCGGCGGTGGCGGCGCTGTGCGGGAACAGGGAGTTGATGTGGCCCTCACCGCCCATGCCGAGCAGGTGAAGATCGAACTGCGGGGACACATCGGCTCCCGCGTTTGCCAACAGGGTGGCGGCGTAATCGGCTGCCGCGGCCTCGATGTCGTCGCCGAACTCGCCGTCCGACGGTGCCATCGGATGCACCCGGGCCGGATCGACCGGCACATGGTCGAGCAGCGCGTCCCGGGCCTGCCCGTAATTGCGTTCCGGATCGCCGGTCGGGACGAATCGGTCATCGCCCCAATAGATGTCAACCTTGGACCAGTCGATGTCACCGCTGTCGTCGGCGAGGGACGCCAGAATCGCGATGCCGTTGCTACCACCGGTCAGCACCACCGACGCAACCCCACGAGCGCGCTGAGCGGCACCGATCAGATCGACGAACCGACGCGCCGCGGTGTCGACCAGAGTCTGCTTGTCATCGAAAACCAGTGTCTCGGTGGTCATGCCGGTTGTCCTTGCTGGCTCAGTTCGACGGCGCCACGAAGTGCCTGCTCGAAGACCTCGTCGGTATCGAGGCGGCGCAGTTCCTCGGCGAGATACACGGGCAGATCACGGTTGGTCATGGCGACCCGACCATCGGGCTTGCCGGGCACCGAGATCACCGCGTTGCCGTTCTGATCGATCGACAGGACCGTCGCGCCGTGGTCACGCAACAGCCGGACCTCGAAACTTCCGATCGACCGGGTGGTGGGTACGCCGAGCGCCGAATACAGCCATCCCGCAAGTAATTCGATGCCCGGGGACTGGGCCGGTCCGGTGACCACCACCGACTGGATCGGTGTGTGCGGCGGGCGATCGATCGCCGACGCGAGCAGCGCACGCCAATGCGTGATCTGGGTCCACGCGAGATCGGAGTCACCGGGGGAGTAGGTCGCCAGCCTGCGTTCGAGAACACTCTCGGGATGCGTGGACTTGCTGGCGTCGAGGATGCGTCGTCGACCGATCCGGCCCATCGGGTCGGCGGACGGATCCTCGGGTGCCGCGCCCGGCCACCAGACGACGATCGGGCAGTCCGGCAGCAGGAACGGCGTCACGACGCTGTGCGGTTGATCGGCGAGTGGCCCGGACATCGACAGGATCACCACCTCCGATGCGCCCGCGTCACCGCCCACCCTGATCTGCGCGTTGAGCAGCGACTCGCCCTTTCTGGAGCCGCACGCCAGCACGATGACCCGGCTGGGATGTTCGCTGCTGGCGCCGATCGCCGCTTCCACGGCGGCCTCGGTGGGTTCGCCGTGTTCGGCCACCACGACGAGGGTCAGCACGCGGCCGAGGCTGATCGCGCCACCGGACTCGCGGATCTCGACCATCTTCTTGGCGACGTCGTTGGTCGAGGTCTCGGGCATCTCGATGATCATCGGGGTCCTCTCACATCGGTCGTCACGGTCGGCGCCATGCGCGGCCGGTCCGGGCCATCATGTCGTCAGCCGACTTCGGGCCCCACGTCCCGGCTTCGTAGGTGTCGGGCTTACCCGACTCCGCCCAGTTCTCGAGGACGGGATCGAGGATCTCCCAAGCCAATTCGACTTCGTCGTTCACCGGGAACAACGACGGCTCACCGAGCAGCACGTCGAGGATGAGGCGTTCGTAGGCTTCCGGTGATGCCTCGGTGAAGGCCGTTCCGTAGCTGAAGTCCATGTTGACGTCGCGGACCTCCATGCTCGACGCCGGCACCTTGGACCCGAAACGCAGTGTGATGCCCTCGTCGGGCTGCACCCGGATCACCAGTGCATTCTGCGACAGCTCCTCGGTCATGGTCTTGTCGAACGGTAGGTGCGGCGCCCGTTTGAAGACCAAGGCGATCTCGGTCACCCGGCGCCCCAACCGCTTTCCGGTCCGCAGATAGAACGGCACACCGGCCCAGCGCCGCGAGTCGACCTCGAGGGCGATCGCCGCATAGGTCTCGGTGGTCGAGTCGGCCGCAAATCCCTCCTCGTCCTTGAGTCCCGGGACCTTCTCGCTACCCTGCCAGCCCGGGCCGTATTGACCGCGGGCGGTGTTCTCCTCGATCGGCAAGATGTTGCGGGTCGCCGACAGTACCTTGATCTTCTCGGCCTGTAATTGCTTGGGCTCGAAGGAGATCGGCTCCTCCATCGCCACCAGTGCCATCAGCTGCAGCAGGTGGTTCTGGATGACGTCGCGGGCCGCGCCGATCCCGTCGTAGTAGCCGGCGCGTCCACCGAGTCCGATGTCCTCGGCCATGGTGATCTGGACGTGGTCGACGTAGTGAGAACTCCACAGCGGATCGAACAGCTGATTGGCGAACCGCAGCGCGAGGATGTTCTGGACCGTCTCCTTACCCAGATAGTGGTCGATGCGGAACACCGACGACTCCGGGAAGACGGCGTTCACAATGCCGTTGAGGTCTTTCGCCGACTGCAGATCGTGGCCGAACGGTTTCTCGATGACCACCCGACGCCAGTGGTCATCACGTTCCTCTGCCAGACCGCTGCGCTGCAACTGCTCGCACACCGTCGGGAAGGCCTTCGGCGGAATCGACAGGTAGAACGCATGATTGCCGTCCGTCCCGCGCTTGTTGTCGAGATCGGCCAGCGTCGACTTGAGTCGCGCGAACGCCTCGTCGTCGTCGAACGACCCCTGCACGAAGCGGAATCCCTCGGCCAGTCGCTCCCACACCTCCTCGCGGAACCCGGTGCGCGCATGCTGACGGACCGCGTCGTGCACCACCGTGGCGAAATCCTCGTCGTCCCAATCACGCCGGGCGAAGCCGACGAGAGCGAACGACGGTGGCAGCAAACCGCGATTGGCCAGGTCGTAGACCGCGGGCATCAACTTCTTGCGCGCGAGATCACCGGTCACGCCGAAGATGATCAGACTGCACGGGCCGGCGATGCGCGGTAGCCGCTTGTCACGCGGATCCCGAAGTGGGTTACGCCATTTCGTGGGACCGCCGGTAGGCACGTGTTCAGGCCTTCTTCGCGGCGTCGAGTTGCTCGGCGGTGGCTGCGAGCAATTCGTTCCAGGCTTCCTCGAACTTGCTGACGCCTTCGTCCTCGAGGACGACGAAGACGTCGTCGAGGTCGACTCCGAGGCCGGCGATCTTGTCGAAGACCTCCTGTGAGGCTGCCGAGGTACCGATGATCGAGTCGGTGTTGACCCAGCCGTGGTCGGCGAAGGCTTCCATCGTCTTACCCGGCATGGTGTTGACGGTGTTCGGCGCGACGAGCTCGCTGACGTAGAGGGTGTCGGGGTAGTCGGCGTTCTTGGTCCCGGTCGAGGCCCACAGCGGCCGTTGCGGATTGGCGCCCTTGTCGACCAAACCGTGGAAGCGTGACTCGACCTCGAAGATCTCCTGGTACGCGGCGTAGGCCAACCGGGCGTTGGCCAGCGCCGCCTTGCCCTTCAACGCGGTCGCCTCGGGTGTACCGATGGCGTCGAGACGCTTGTCGATCTCGGTGTCCACGCGGGAGACGAAGAACGAGGCGACCGAGTGGATCGTCGAGATATCGTGGCCGGCTTGCGCGGCGGCCTCGATGCCCGACAGGTAGGCGTCCATCACGCCCTGGTAGCGCTCGACGGAGAAGATCAGGGTCACGTTGACGCTGATGCCCTCGGCGAGTACCCGGGTGATCGCCGGCAGCCCGGCCTTGGTGGCGGGAATCTTGATCAGCAGGTTCGGGCGGTCGACGATCTTCCACAGTTCGATGGCTTGCGCGACTGTCTTGTCGGTGTCGTGGGCGAGTCGGGGGTCGACCTCGATCGACACCCGACCGTCGACACTGCGGGACTCGGTGAACACCGGTGCGAGGACGTCACACGCATTGCGGACGTCGTCGGTGGTGACGGTGCGGATGGTGGCATCGACGTCGGCGCCACGGGCGGCGAGCTCGTTGACCTGCTCGTCGTAGGCGTTGCCCTTCGACAGTGCGGCCTGGAAGATCGACGGGTTGGTGGTCACCCCGACCACCGAGCGGGTGTCGATGAACTCCTGCAGACCTCCTGAGGAGATCAGGTCACGGGACAGGTCATCCAGCCACACCGATACACCGGCGGCGGACAATTCGGCGAGCTTGGCGTTCTGGGTCACGGTTCTCTCCTTGCGTGCATCGCGTGGTGTCCTTGTGGGGCCCGCGATCTCGGTGTGTTCGGTTGTGGTGGAAGGCGTTCGGGCGTGGGGTCAGGAGCCGACGACGCGCTGCGCGGCGGTGGCCACGGCGTCGGCGGTGATGCCGAATTTCTCGTAGAGCACCTTGTAGTCGGCCGAGGCACCGAAGTGCTCGAGGGAGATGATCTCCCCGGTATCGCCGACGACCTGATACCACGGCATGGCGATGCCGGCCTCGACGGAGACGCGCGGCACCGACGGCGGAAGCACCGAATTGCGGTATTCCGCGTCCTGCTCGAAGAACCACTCGAAGCACGGCATGGACACCACACGTGCGCGGATACCCTTGTCGGCCAAGGTCTTCTGTGCCTCCACGGCGAGCTGGACCTCGGAGCCGGTGCCGATCAGCACGACCTGCGGCTCGCCGTCGGCCTCCGACAACACGTACGCACCGGCCGCGACACCCTCGTACGAGGTGCCCTCGAGGACCGGCACACCCTGACGGGTCAGGCACAGGCCGACCGGATGGTCACGCCGGGTGAGCAGGTGGCGCCAGGCGTGGGCGGTCTCGTTGGCATCGGCCGGACGGACCACATCGAGGTTCGGGATGGTGCGCAGCGCCGCGAGGTGCTCGACCGGCTGGTGGGTCGGGCCGTCCTCGCCGAGGCCGATCGAGTCGTGGGTCCAGACGTAGATCGGGTCGATCGCCATCAGTGACGCCAGCCGGACCGCGGGCCGCATGTAGTCGGCGAACTGCAGGAAGGTACCGCCGTAGGCGCGGGTGGGACCGTGCAAGACGATCCCGGACAGGATCGAGCCCATGGCGTGTTCGCGGATACCGAAATGCAGGGTGCGGCCGTAGGGGTTGGCCGTCCAGGTCTTGGTGCTGATCGACGACGGCCCGAACGAGTCGACGTCGTCCATGGTGGTGTTGTTCGAGCCCGCGAGATCGGCGGAGCCACCCCACAATTCGGGCAGGATCGGTCCGAGTGCGGAGAGCACCTTGCCCGAGGCGGCGCGGGTGGCCAGTGCTTTGCTGCCCGGCTCCCAGCTCGGCAGCACGTCGGTCCAGCCGTCGGGGAGTTCATGCGACCACAGGCGGTCGAAGAGTGCCTTGCGGTCCGGGTTGGCCGCGGCCCAGGCGTCGAAGCCCTTCTGCCACTGCGCGTGGGCGGCGGCGCCACGCTCGGTGAGCGCGCGGGTATGGGCGATGACCTCCTCGGACACCTCGAAGTTCTTGTCGGGATCGAAGCCGAGGACCTTCTTGGTGGCGGCGACCTCGTCGGCGCCCAGCGCCGATCCGTGGATCGCGCCGGTGTTCATCTTGTCCGGGGCGGGGTACCCGATGATGGTGCGCAGCACGATCAGCGACGGTTTGTCGGTGACCTGCTTCGCGGCTTCGATCGCGGCTTCGATCGCGGTGACGTTCTCGCCGCCGGAGACATGCTGCACATGCCACCCGTAGGCCTCGTAGCGGGCGGCGGTGTCCTCGGTCAGCGCGATCTGGGTGTCGTCCTCGATCGAGATGTGATTCTTGTCGTAGAAGACGATCAGGTTGCCGAGTTCCTGCGCGCCGGCCAGCGACGACGCCTCGGAGGTGACGCCCTCCTCGATGTCACCGTCGGAGGCGATCACGTAGATGTGGTGGTCGAACGGGCTGGCGCCGGCCGCGGCGTCCGGATCGAACAGGCCACGCTCGTAGCGTGCGGCGTAGGCCATACCGACCGCCGAGGCCAGTCCCTGCCCGAGTGGACCGGTGGTGATCTCCACGCCACGTGTGTGATGCAGCTCCGGGTGACCGGGGGTCTTCGATCCCCAGGTGCGCAGGTCCTCGATGTCGGACAACTCCAGTCCGAAGCCACCGAGATAGAGCTGGATGTATTGGGTGAGGCTGGAATGCCCGCACGACAACACGAACCGGTCACGACCGACCCAATGGGTGTCGGTCGGATCGTGGCGCATCACCCGCTGATACAGCAGGTAGGCCAACGGGGCCAGGCTCATCGCAGTGCCCGGATGGCCACTGCCACACTTCTGGACCGCATCCGCGGCCAGGACCCGAACGGTGTCCACCGCGCGCGAATCGACCTCGGTCCACCACTCGGGATGGGCCGCAGTGGTGAGTTCGCGGATCTCGTCTGTGTCTGCCACTGTTCTGCAGTCTCCTGTACCTATCGGGGTGCGTGCGCTCGCCGCAGCGGGGATTCGAGCAGCGGGGATTCGAGGGTCGACGCCACGCCGGACGGAACGCGAGCCGTCACGTGTGGTGGACGTCGGAGGGGCCTCACTGCTCCCAGAGTAATCGGCCACCGCCCGCCGATGCCCGGCAACCTTGTCTGCGGCGCGCAACGCGGCGCGTCGTCGGGCCCGCGGCCTGGTGGACGCATGCAATTCTTCGATCGGGTGGGGCAGCGTCTACCATGCTGTGTAGTAGCCGTGGCGCGCTGTTCGAGAGCCGGTCAACTGCCCTGAGCGCGTCCTTCGGGCAGGTAGGAGTGGACGTGAGGATTGGGGAACGTGTGAGCGGAGAAGGCACCGCTCCCGGCGGATCCACCTCCGCTCGGCACACCCAGTCCCGTGAGTCCGGCGTCGCAGAGCCGACGGATGGCGTTGTCGAGGAAACCGGCGCGACGTGGCCGCAGCGCATCCGGGCCACCGTCCTGGCCTACATCGCGCTCACCAAGCCGCGCGTCATCGAACTGCTCCTCGTCGCCACGATCCCGGTCATGCTGCAGGCCAACCGTGGCCACGTCGACATCGCGGTCATTCTGTTCACCCTGCTCGGCGGCTGGCTCGGAGCCGGCAGCGCGAACACGTTGAACATGGTCGCCGACGCCGACATCGACAAGAAGATGCGGCGCACCGCGCGCCGGCCGCTGGCCCGCAAGGCCGTCGCCACCCGCAGTGCGCTGATCTTCGGGATCGTGTTGTGGGTGGCGTCGTTCCTGGTGCTGTTCTTCGCCGCGAACCTGCTCAGCGCCCTGTTGGTGACCGCGACCATCGGCTTCTACGTCGGCGTCTACACGATGATCCTCAAGCGACGTACCTGGCAGAACGTCGTGTGGGGCGGGGCCGCGGGCTGCATGCCGACCCTGGTCGGCTGGGCGGCGGTGACCGGCAGCCTGAGTTGGCAGCCGGTGGTGCTGTTCCTCGTCATCTTCTTCTGGACGCCACCGCACACCTGGGCGCTGGCCATGCGGTATCGCGAGGACTACAAGGCGGCCGGCGTGCCGATGCTCCCGGTGATCGCCTCCGACGAGCACGTGACCCGGCAGATGCTCTTCTATACGTGGGCCACGGTGCTGGCGTCACTGGCGTTGATCCCGGCGGCGAGTTGGATCTACGCGGCGGTCGCTGTGCTGGCCGGCGCCTGGTTCCTCAGCCGGGTCCACAAGCTCTACCGCGACACCCGGCAGGGTGCCGAGGTCACGCCGCTCAAGATCTTCCTGCAGTCCAACGAGTACCTGGCGATCCTGTTCTGCGGACTGGCGATCGACGCCGTCGTGAACCTCCCGGTCATCACGCACGTCTTCTAGGTCGCCGAAACACCTCGTCAGTTCGGCACGAGAACCGACGTCCCGGTGGTACGCCGGCCCTCGAGATCGGCGTGAGCCTGTTCGGCGTCGGCGAGACGGTACCGCTGACCGACGCGCACCTCGACGCCGTCGGCGAGTGCTCCGAGATACTCCGATGCGCGCCACGCCAATTCGTCGCGATCGGCGATGAAATGCGCCAGGGTCGGTCGGGTCACCGACAACGAGCCCGCGCTGTTGAGACGCTGCAGATCGAATGGTGGCACCGGGCCGCTGGCCGCGCCGAAGAGGACCACGAATCCGCGGATGCCGGTCGCTGCCACCGACTGGTCGAAGGTGTCGGCGCCCACCCCGTCATAGGTGACCCGCACCCCGTCGCCGTCGGTGAGACCTCGTACCTGCTCGACGAGGTCGTCGCCGTAGCGGAGCACGTGGTCGGCGCCGGCCGCGGCCGACAGTTCGGCCTTCTCGTCCGAGGACACCGTTGTGATGACCCGCAGACCCTTGCGCTTGGCCAGCTGGGTGAGGATCAGTCCAATGCCGCCGGCGCCTGCGTGCAGCAGGATCGCGTCGCCCTCGGCGGGATGCGCGCTGCCGTCGAGCAGATAGTGCGCAGTCAGCCCACGCAACAACGAACTCCCGGCGACCTCGTCGGAGGCACCGTCGGGGATCGGCACCGCGCGAGCGGCACGGACCGCCACGAGCTCGCCGTAGCTGGCCGGGGCGTCGCACCAGCAGACACGGGTGCCGACATCGAGATCGGAGACCTCCGAGCCGACCGCCACGATCTCGCCGGCGCCCTCGGTGCCGGGCACGTACGGCGGATGTGAGGGGTACAAGCCTCGGCGCAGGTAGGTGTCGATGAAGTTGACGCCGACGGCGGTGACGCGAACGAGAACCTCGTCGGGCGCGGGGATCGGGTCGTCGACCGTCCCATAGCTCAAGACATCCGGACCGCCGTGTCGAGTGACCTGAATTGCGCGCATGAGTCGTTTCTACACCCCGGCCGAGACGTCGGAATCATCACGGTTTCTCGGCGGCTCCGGTGACCGGGGGTTCCACCGACCACGGGAAATCGATCCACTTGGCGGTGGTGCGCCAGCAGTAGTCGGGCGTGGTGATCGTGTGCGGCTTCTGGTAGATCACCGCGTTGCGGACCTCGGCGACGCGGCCCTGATGTTCGCAGAAGTCGTCGACGAGGGCGAGGGTCTTGCCGGAGTCGGCGACGTCGTCGACGACGA
Source organism: Gordonia sp. i37 (assembly GCF_002043085.1). Classification (NCBI taxonomy): domain Bacteria; kingdom Bacillati; phylum Actinomycetota; class Actinomycetes; order Mycobacteriales; family Gordoniaceae; genus Gordonia; species Gordonia sp. i37. Next base: position 13,419 of record NZ_MVPX01000215.1, read on the forward strand.
GCACCTTCTGATCGTGCAGTCCACTGCTCTCCAACAGTGACGGCAGCATCACCGGTTCGGCCAGGGTCTCGCCGATGCCGGTGTAGAAGGCCACGTTCAGCGAGATCATCAGCTTGCAGTCGAGCGCATAGGCGATCGCGCCGGCCGGGATGAGACCACCGCGGGCGATGCCCAGGATGATGTCGGGGACGAAGCCGTCGTCGGCGATCTGCTGGGCGAGGTCGCGGCATGCCCGGCCGTTCATCTCCCAGGTCAGCTTTTCGCGCTCGTCTGGGGCCGGCGGGGTCGTGGCGGAGGCGTTCATGGCAGTGACTCTGCCAAGTTTCGGGCGGCGGCACATGTTGAGAGCGATGGTGGCGCGTGTCTACCCGGCGGCCCCACCTCGGTATGCTCGATGACCATGAGCGAGCAGCCCGCAGCCGAGAACTCCGAGACCTCCACCGACGCCCCGACCGTGTCGGTACCGCGAGACGTGGTGTCCTCGATCGAGAAGTTCGTCAGCCGGGAAGGCGGGTCGGCCAAGGCCGTCTTGCAGCCGATCGGCGCGGCTGGCGTGCGGATCACTCTCGTCGGCGAACAGGGTGGCATCCTCGGCGATCGCGTGGTCGCCGACCTCGCGACCGCCACCGCAGTCGTGGAAGCGGTGGCCGGCGTCGAGACCGCCGAGTGGGACCGCGACCTGACGTCATCGACCACGGTCGAGCCGTCGCACTATCGCAAGATGGCCGGCTGGGTCGCCGGACAGAAGCACTTTCCGAAGCCGCGTAACCGGGCCATTCTCTGAGTCGGTATCCCGGGACTGGAAGCCGAGGTGACCGGGGACTCAGCCGGCTTCCTCGGGCTCGACCGGGTCCGACCCGGCGAAGACGCTGCACTCCGGGCACCGGGTCAACAGGTCGTGCCGACATTCCACGACATGGACGAGAAACGACTCCGCGTCCGCCAATCGACGGCGCTGCACCCGGATCTCGTCGATCCGTCGATCGATGATCTGGCGGCGCTCGGCTGCGTTGCGATCGAGTACAACGCGTATTTCTCGCAAGCTCATTCCGACGTGCTGGCACGCGCGCAGTACGTGTAGACGGCTCACGTGCTCGGCGCTGTACTCGCGATGCCCGGCCAGGGTGCGGTCGGGCACGACGACGCCCATGTCATCCCAGTGACGCAGGACATGTACTTCGACGCCGACCAGTGCGGCCGCTTCGGCGATGCGCATCACCACATCATGCCTTGACCTCAGGTCGACCTGAGGTCCTACGGTTCGGGGATGCCTTTCAAAGCCGATGCATTGCCCCCGCCCGCCATCGTCGAGATCGACGGCGCCGCCATCGCGACCTATGTCCTCGAGCCCCCTCGGGGCCGGCGGAAAGGCCCCGATGTGGTGTGCACGCACGGTACTCCGTGGTCGGCGGGGGTGTGGTTACCGGTGGCCCGGCGATTGGCCGAGCGCCATCGTGTCTTCCTGTGGGACATGCCCGGCTACGGTCGGTCGACCAAGGGTCCGGAGGTGCCGGTTGATCTGATCGCGCAACGGCAACGCTTCGCCGAACTCGTGCGTATCTGGAACCCAGTCCGCCCCCATGTACTCGCGCACGACATCGGTGGGGCGGTCGCGCTCGGCGCGCACCTGTTCGACGGAGTCGCGATGAGCGGTGTCTACCTGCTCGACGCGGTGACGCTGCGCCCATGGGGCTCTGCGTTCTTCGCGCTGGTGGGCAGGCACGCCGAGGTTTTCCAACAACTTCCCGCGGATCTGCACGAGGCGCTCGTGCATCGCTACATCGCCGGTGCCGCCGTCGTCGATCTGCCACACGACACAGTGCGCGGGCTGGTCGAACCGTGGCTCGGTGAGGTGGGCCAAGCTGCGTTCTATCGACAGGTCGCGCAGCTGTCGGAGGACCACACCGAACCGATCTGTGCGCGACTGGCGGACGTCACATGTCGGGTCGAGATCGGCTGGGGAGTGAACGATCCGTGGTTGCCGGTCGAACAGGCCGGCCGCCTTCGAGACGCGTTGCCCGGCGATGTCGTCGTCACGCTGCTCGACGGCGTCGGGCACCTTGCACCTCTGGAACGCACAGAGGAACTCGTCGGGCACATTCGGCGCTGGCTGGCGCGGTGAGGTCGCGTGGGCTCCAGTGCCCTCAGGTGAGGGGTACCGGGTCTCCAGATGGGCTGTCCGACAACCGGAACCACAGCACCAGCCAGGTGGCTCCGATCAGCAGCAGCCCGCCGCCCAGCATGTGCAGCAGCACCAGCAGGATGGGCAGGTCGGTGAAGTACTGCACCATGCCGATGATCCCCTGCAGGACCAGCAGCCCCGCGTAGGTGAGGGCCGCCCGGGATTGCGGCATCCGCATGACCCGCGTGATGACCACAACCGCGATTGCCAAACCGATGAGGACGAAGACCGAGTCGGCGTGTAGCTGCGTCGTCTGCGATGGCGTCAGGCCGTTGCGGTGGGCATGGACGTCGCCGGCGTGCGGACCGGAGCCGGTGACGACGGTGCCGAGATAGATCGCGATCCACGTGACCGCGTACACGAGCCACGCCATGATCAGGCCGACGCGTGCGGCGATGCCCGTCACCGCGGATTCCCGTGGATACGGACTCGTGCGGAACACGAGCACCGTGGCTCCCGACACCAACAGCATCGACAGCAAGAAGTGCAGTGAGACCACCCATGGGTTCAGGTCGGTCAGTACGGTGATGCCGCCGACGACACCCTGAAAGGGAATGCCCAGCGCGAGCAGGACCACCAGGACACGGTTGCGGCGCTGCGAAGACGCCTGACGCCACACCGCGACGACCGCGGCAATCGCGATGATGGTGAGCACCCACGTGAGCATGCGGTTACCGAATTCGATGGCCGCGTGATAGCCCATCGCCTCGTGCGGGACGAACGAACCGTCGGTGCACTGCGGCCAGGTGGGACACCCCAATCCGGAGCCGGTCAGCCGGACGGCGCCGCCGGTGACGACGATGCCCACGTTGGCGACCAGCAGAGCGATCGCCCAGCGATGGACGAAACGGATCGTCGGGCGACCGAAGCCGGGGACACGGGCCAGGCCCGAGCGCGTGGTCGCGACGGGCGCGGGCCGGTCGGCGGCCGCGGGGGTCTTCTCTGAAGTCGTCATCGGGGTCCCGCAATCGTGAGAGCTGTCGGGGGAGTGGGCAGGTGGGGCGATCTCACTCGAATCGGAACCACCTGACCGCGAGGGCGCCGGTGACCGCCGCCCACGCCAGCAGCACCACAACGCCGACGACGTCGACACTGCCGTGCGTGGCCTGCTCGAGGGCTTCGGTGAGCGCACCGGAGGGCACACATCGGGCCACCCACCACACGGCGTCGGGGATCCGTGACTGCATGACGACGACGCTGCCGACGCCGACCATCGCGAACCACAGCAGATTTGCGAGAGCGAGCACGACCTCGGCCTTCAGTGTTCCGCCCAGCAGGAGGCCCATCGCCGAGAAGGCGGCGGTGCCCAGGGCGATCACGAGTGCACCGGTCGCCAGGCCGCCGAGACCGGGACGCCAGCCGAAGCCGGCGCCGATGGCGCCGATGATCACCGACTGCAACACCACTACGGCCACCACCGCCAGCGACTTGCCGACGATGATGCCCCACCGTGGAATCGGCGTTGCCCCAAGGCGTTTGAGTGCTCCGTAGCGTCGGTCGAAGCCGACGGCGATGGCCTGCCCGGTGAACGCCGTCGACATCACTGCGACGGTCATGATCGCCGGGACGAAGGTTGCCGCGCGCTCGGCGGTACTCGATCCGAGGTCGGTGTCGAGGGGTAGCAGGCACAATCCGATCAGCAGCGTGATCGGGATGAACATGGTGAGCAGGAGTTGTTCGCCGTTGCGCAGCAGCAGCCGCAGTTCGAGACGGGTCTGCGCCGCGAGCATCGCCACGAGTGGCGCCGCCCCGCCACGTGGGGTGAAGGTGCCCGGCGGGAAACGCACCGGGCCCGCGGCGGATCCCACGGTTGTCGAGTCGGTCATCGCAGGGCCCTGCCGGTCAGATCCAGGAACACGTCTTCGAGACTGCGTGTCTCCACCCTCAAATCGGTCGCCAGTACGTTGATCTTCGCGCACCACGCGGTCACCGTCGCCAGCACCTGCGGGGTCATCGACCCGACCACCAGATAGCTGCCGGGCGCGGTCTCAGAACACGCGTAACCCTCGGGTAACGCCAGCGTCAGCAACGTCAGGTCGAGTCCGCGCGGAGCGCTGAACCGCAGCTCGTTCTCGGCGCCGCGGCTGGTGAGATCGGCGGGTGTACCGGCTGCGACCACACGACCGCTGTCGATGATGACGACGTGATCGGCGAGGTGCTCGGCCTCGTCCATCAGGTGGGTGGTCAGCAGCACCGACACCCCGTCGCCGCGCAGGCGGTCGATGATCTCCCACACGACCAGTCGGGCGTGCGCGTCGAGCCCTGCGGTGGGCTCGTCGAGGAACACCAGTTCGGGGCGCCCGACGATGGCGCACGCCAACGACAAGCGCTGCTGCTGGCCACCGGACAGACGGCGAAACGGTGTGCGGGCGGCATCACGCAAACCCAGAGCGTCGAGCAGCCAGTCCGGATCAATCGGGTCGGCGCAGTACGACGCGCACAGTCGCAGCATCTCTTCGGCACGCGCGCCGGGGTAGGCGCCGCCGCCCTGCAGCATCACGCCGACGCGTCGACGTAGCGCGTCGTTGTCGTGCCGGGGATCGAGGCCGAGGACGGTGACCGTTCCTGCATCGGGGGTCAGGAAGCCCTCACAGATCTCGACCGTGGTGGTCTTGCCCGCGCCGTTGGGGCCGAGGAGGGCGAGGATCGATCCCGCGGGGAGTTCGAGATCGAGGCCGTCGACGGCGGTCCGGTCGCCGAAGCGCTTGACCAGTCCGCACACCTGAAGGGCGGGGGCGTCGACACCGGTGACGGTCCGCGCTTCGGGGGACGGGCCGTCGAGGTGACGATCCGTCATCGGATCGTCGCTCGACGGCGAGGAGGTCGCGCTGCGCACACTGGTCAGACTATGCCTTCGTGCGCACAGGTAAAAAACCGTCAACCGCGTGCGCTCGCGTCGGCGTGAACACCACCGATCACGCCGCGGTGTCGGTGTGTTCGGGGGTCGGGCGCTTCGACCAGCGCCGTCGCGGACGCCACCGAGGCCAGTCCTCGAAGAACAGTGCCGTCATCACCGCGACCATGATCACACCGGCCAGCAGCCCCTGGGCGAGGACCACGCCGCTGGTGTTGGAGCTGGTGGGCATGACGACGATCGCGATGATGGCCGAGACGGTGATGGTCGCGATACGGAACCACGGTCGGGTCGCCCAGGCCGCGAGCGGGATGACCGCCCAGAGCAAATACCAGGCCTGGACGAAGGGGAAGAAGACGACGACCGTCGCCATCGACACACCCAACGCTCCCAGCGGGTGCAGGCGCCCGGCCAACGTCGCGAGCATCCAGCGGACCACGAAGACCGCGGCGATGACCTGGCCCAGCGGCCGGACGACGTCGAGGATCGCCTGGGTTTGGTCGCCGAGACCGAGGAAGACCCCGACCCGCCCGGCAGACACCGACAGCAACGTCGGCATCGACATCCACGAGCGGACGACAGCGCCGGTGGACAGTGTCGAGGTCCAACCAAAGCCGAGGCCGGTGCCCACGCAGATGACCACCATCACGACCGCGAGCACGGCGCCGAGCAGGCCCGCGGAGGCAGCCAACGCCCACACCGTGGTGCGTGACCTCGCCCACCACTGTCGAATCGGTGCCCCACGCAGCGCGGGCAGGCATGCACCCCACCGTTGGGCCAACGCGATCCCCACGAACCCGAGCGCGAGGACCGAGGTGAACTTCACCAGCGAACTGGTCGCGATCACTGCGGCTCCGGCGAGCAACAGCCACCCGGCACCGGTCGGCCGCCACGATCCCGGCGTGCGGAGTCGCTGCGCACCGTAGATCGCGCGGAAGCACAACTCGATGCCGACCAGCATGAGCCCGAGCATGAGTGCCTCGTTGTGGATGCCACCCACCAGATGCAGGATGACCAGCGGGTTCATCGCCCCCAACCACAATGCGGCCACCGGCGAGACCCCGCACCGCCGCGCCAGCCGGGGCAGCGCCCACACGATCAACGCCAGCCCGACCAACGCCACCAGGCGGTGCAGGAAGATGGCCGCGGTGATGTTGTCGCCGGTCACCGCGGTGATGCCCTTGCCGATCCAGATGAAGAACGGACCGTACGGCGCAGGCGTGTCACGCCAGAGGTTGGGTACCGACCTGGTGAGGACGTTGCCCACACCGAGTCCGTGCAGCGGACTGACCGTGTAGGGGTCCATTCCGCGATAGGCGATCGCCGACTGCGCGAGATAGGAGTAGATGTCCTTGCTGAGCAGGGGCGGCGCGACGATGATCGGCGCGATCCACAGCAGAAGGGTGCGATCGGCCTGCTGACGGGTCATCCGGCGCGCCGGACTGCGGCCGTGGAGGACCTCGACGCTGAAGCGTCCGACCGCGAACCGCCCGATCAGCAGCCATGCGACGACGAGCATGATGGTCCCGCCGATCGACAGCGTCAGTGCGGTGCTCCACATCCGCGACGGCAGCGACAGCACACGCATACCGGCCACCGGGTTCTGAAGCACCGGGATCTGTCCGGTGCCCAACGACCCGACGAGCATCAGGATGGTGCCGGTCGCGCCGAACAGTTTGATGCGCAGCAGCCGGCGGTTCTCGGCGGCGTCGAGGGGACCGACCTCGTGCTCGGGGTCGTGCAGTTTGGCCACGGTGACGCCGTAGTCGCCGCGACGGTCGGGATCGCGCCGGGCCCGCCGCGCAGGTGCGCCCAACCCGACGTAGTCCAGGGTTCGGCGCAGTACCGAGGCCTCTGACGCGGGTGATTCCGACACACGACGACTGTAGTGGGTGACCGTACCGCCGCCGACGAGGTGGCGGCCGTGATCTCGTCGGGTACGGCAGGTGGGGGCAGGGCTACAGGCGGGCAGGGCTAAGGGCACCCTTGCTGGCACGAGGGAATCAATTACGTCACACTCGTGTTGTGAAAACCATGCGCGGTGATGTTGTGCGGGGCGAGACCATGCCCGACGCCGCCCATCATGGTGTCCACGCCGATGGGCAGACGCGGGCTGCGGTCATCTCCCTGCTCGTGGAGGACGGTCCGTTGACGGCAGGGGAGATCGCCGACCGGCTCGGAATCAGCGCCGCCGGAATCCGTCGTCATCTCGACGCGCTCACCGCGGCGGGCGATGTCGAGGAAGCATCCCCGGCGTTCGGCCAGCGAGGCGGTCGAGGACGTCCGGCGAAGTGGTTCCAGCTGACCGCGGTCGGCCGGGGCAAGCTCCGCCACGCCTACGACGATCTCGCCGGCGCGGCGATGCGCAAGCTGCGTGACCTCGGCGGTTCCGATGCAGTCGCGGACTTCGCCCGCGAACGGGTGGAACGCATCGTCGACGGCATCGATCCCGCGACCGATCCGTCCACGGTTGCCGGGACCGTCACCGAGATCGCCGAGGCGCTGACCAGTGCCGGATACTCGGCGAACACTCGGCAGGTCGGCGCAGGCATGCAGATCTGTCAGCACCACTGCCCGGTGGCGCATGTGGCCACCGAGTTCCCCGAGTTGTGCGAAGCGGAGACCGCGGTATTCACTGAGCTGCTCGGCACGCACGTGCAGCGACTGGCGACCATCGCCAACGGTGACTGCGCGTGCACCACCCACGTTCCGCTCCCGCATCCCGATCCACCCCCGGATGCCACCGCACGGTCGGATCCCGAAGAGCGTCAGCCGGATCCCGAAGAACATCAGCACAGCACGACCCCGACGAGTGATGCACAGCCCGCATCCGCTCGATACCCCCAGAGTCGAAAGGCTTCGCGATGACAGTCACCGATCCCACGGTCACCACCGCCGGCGAGTCCACCCCGGTCGGCAAGGCGGCGCCGCTCACGCAGGAAGAGACCATCGCGTCGTTGGGCACGTACGGCTACGGCTGGGCCGACTCCGACGTCGCGGGCGCCAGCGCCCAGCGCGGCCTGTCCCCGGCGGTCGTCGCCGACATCTCGGGCAAGAAGTCCGAGCCGCAGTGGATGCTCGATCAGCGTCTCAAGGCGCTCAAGATCTTCGATCGCAAGCCGATGCCGCACTGGGGTGCCGAACTCGACGGCATCGACTTCGACAACATCAAGTACTTCGTGCGTTCGACCGAGAAGCAGGCCACCTCGTGGGAGGAACTGCCCGAGGACATCAAGAACACCTACGACAAGCTCGGTATCCCCGAGGCGGAGAAGCAGCGGCTCGTCGCCGGTGTGGCCGCGCAGTACGAGTCCGAGGTGGTCTATCACCAGATCCGCGAGGATCTCGAGGCGCAGGGCGTCATCTTCCTCGACACCGACACCGGTCTCAAGGAGCATCCGGAGATCTTCCAGGAGTACTTCGGATCGGTCATCCCGGCGGGTGACAACAAGTTCTCCGCGCTGAACACCGCGGTGTGGTCGGGCGGCTCGTTCATCTATGTCCCGCCGGGCGTGCACGTCGACATCCCGCTGCAGGCCTACTTCCGGATCAACACCGAGAACATGGGCCAGTTCGAGCGGACGTTGATCATCGTCGACGAGGGTGCGTACGTGCACTACGTCGAGGGGTGCACCGCACCGATCTACAAGACCGACTCGCTGCACTCCGCGGTCGTCGAGATCATCGTCAAGAAGGGTGGTCGCTGCCGCTACACGACCATCCAGAACTGGTCGAACAACGTCTACAACCTGGTCACCAAGCGCGCCAAGGCCGAGGCCGGCGCCACCATGGAGTGGATCGACGGCAACATCGGGTCCAAGGTGACGATGAAGTACCCGGCCGTGTGGCTCACCGGTGAGCACGCCAAGGGTGAGGTGCTCTCGGTCGCGTTCGCCGGCGAGGGACAGCATCAGGACACCGGCTCCAAGATGGTGCATCTTGCGCCCAACACCTCGAGCAACATCGTCTCCAAGTCGGTCGCGCGGGGCGGTGGCCGCGCCTCCTACCGTGGTCTGATCAAGATCAACAACGGCGCGCACGGCAGCCGGTCGACGGTGAAATGCGATGCGTTGCTTGTCGATACCATTTCGCGCAGCGACACCTATCCGTATGTCGACATCCGCGAGGACGACGTCACCATGGGCCACGAGGCCACCGTGTCGAAGGTCAGCGACGATCAGCTGTTCTACCTGATGAGTCGCGGACTGACCGAGGACGAGGCGATGGCGATGGTGGTCCGGGGCTTCGTCGAGCCGATCGCCAAGGAACTCCCGATGGAGTACGCGCTCGAACTGAACCGTCTCATCGAACTCCAGATGGAAGGAGCCGTCGGCTGATGGCCGATCCGACATTGCCGGTGGTTTCCGCCGGACCGGTCAACAAAGGCGAGCAGTTCACGTCGTTCGACGTCAACGCCTTCGAGGTACCCAGCCCGCGCGAGGAGGCGTGGCGGTTCACCCCGTTCCGTCGCCTCCGCGGTCTGCATGACGGCACCGCCGAGCGCACCGCGGAGGCGACCGTGACGGTCGGCGGCGCGGGCGACGGGGTCACCGTCGACACCGTCGGGCGCGACGACGAACGTCTCGGCCAGGGCGGCGTACCGTTCGATCGCATTGCCGCGCAAGCGTATTCGTCATTCACTCAGGCGACCGTGGTGACGGTCGGGCGAGAGGTCGAGCTCGGCGAGCCGGTCACCATCGAGGTCACCGGACCCGGCGAGGGCCAGACGGCGTTCGGGCACCTGCAGATTCGGCTCGAACCGTTCGCGCGTGCCGTCGTCGTCCTCGATCAGAAGGGTGGCGGAACGTATGCGGAGAACGTCGAGTTCGTCGTCGGCGACTCCGCCGCACTGACCGTCGTCAACGTCCACGACTGGGCCGACGACGCCGTGCACGTGGCCGCCCACCACCTGCGGGTGGGACGGGACGCCACGGTTCGTCATTTCGCGATCAGCCTGGGCGGCAACCTCGTTCGTCTGTCCCCGGTGGTGCACTACGACGCACCCGGCGGTGACGTCGAATTGTGGGGTCTGTACTTCGCCGACGCCGGCCAGCACCTCGAACAGCGCCTGCTCGTCGATCACAGTCAGCCCAATTGCCGCTCCAATGTCGTGTACAAGGGTGCGCTGCAAGGCGATGCGACCGATCGTGCGCGCGAGGCGCACACCGTGTGGATCGGCGACGTGCTGATTCGCCCCGAGGCCGAGGGCACCGACACCTTCGAGCTCAACCGCAACCTGGTGCTCACCGACGGCGCACGCGCCGACTCGGTACCGAACCTGGAGATCGAGACCGGCGAGATCGTCGGCGCCGGACACGCCAGTGCCACCGGCCGATTCGACGACGAGCAACTGTTCTATCTGCAGGCCAGAGGTATCCCCGAGGATCAGGCCCGACGGCTGGTCATCCGCGGATTCTTCGGCGAGATCATCGCCAAGATCGCGGTTCCCGAGCTCCGCGAACGACTCGAGGCGGCGGTCGAGGCCGAACTCGAGATCGCCGGCGCCTGACCCGCCGACGTAGAAACCTCGCACCGGACATCAGCCCACACGCACCCACAGACACCCATCAAGGAATCAATCGTGAGCACACTGGAAATCCGTGACCTGCACGTCGACGTCGCGCAGAGCGACGCCGACGCCGAACCCATCCACATCCTCAAGGGTGTCGATCTGACCGTGAGCTCCGGCGAGACGCACGCGATCATGGGGCCCAACGGATCCGGCAAGTCGACGCTGTCCTATGCCATCGCCGGGCACCCGAAGTACCAGGTGACGCAGGGCTCGATCACCCTCGATGGCGAGGACGTCCTGGAGATGAGTGTCGACGAACGCGCGCGTGCCGGACTGTTCCTGGCGATGCAATACCCCGTCGAGGTGCCCGGCGTGTCGATGTCGAACTTCCTGCGGACCGCGGCGACCGCGGTGCGCGGTGAGGCCCCCAAGCTGCGCCACTGGGTCAAGGAGACCAAGGAGGCGATGACCGCCCTGGAGATCGACCCGTCCTTCGCCGAACGCAGTGTCAACGAGGGCTTCTCCGGTGGCGAGAAGAAGCGCCACGAGATCCTGCAGCTCGACCTGCTCAAGCCGAAGATCGCGATTCTCGACGAGACCGACTCCGGCCTCGACGTCGACGCGTTGCGCGTGGTCAGCGAAGGCGTGAACCGCTACAAGGAGTCCGAGAACGGCGGCATCCTGCTGATCACGCACTACACCCGAATCCTGCGCTACATCAAGCCCGATCACGTCCACGTGTTCGTCGGGGGACGCATCGTCGAATCCGCGGGCCCGGAGCTCGCCGACGAACTCGAGGACAACGGCTACGTACGTTTCACCTCGGCGGCCGCGAGCCGCTGACCTGGCGCACGACGCCGGGTCTGTGAAAGGAGCACTCGTGACTCTCTCCGCAGACGCCGTCGGGTCCGGGACCACCGGCCTCGACATCGCCGCAGTGCGTGCGGATTTCCCGATCCTGGCGCGCACCGTCCGGGACGACAAACCGCTGGTGTACCTCGACTCCGGGGCGACCTCGCAACGGCCTCTGCAGGTTCTCGACGCCGAGCGTGAGTTCCTGACGACCCGCAACGCCGCGGTCCACCGCGGTGCGCACCAGCTCGCCGAGGAGGCGACCGACGCCTACGAGGCCGCCCGGGAGACCATTGCCGGTTTCGTCGGTGCCGCCCCCGACGAGATCGTGTTCACCAAGAACGCCACCGAGGCCCTGAATCTGGTGACCTACACCCTCGGCGATGACCGCAGCGCCGATGTCCTGGGTGGCCGCGCACTCGGTGAGGGTGACACCGTCGTCGTCACCGAACTCGAACACCACGCGAATCTCGTTCCCTGGCAAGAACTCTGCCGCCGCACCGGTGCCACCTTGAAGTGGTACGGGGTCACCGGCGGCGAATCGGCCGACGCGGGACGGATCGATCTGGACTCACTGGACCTCGACGAGACCGTCAAGGTGGTGGCGTTCACCCATCAGTCCAACGTGACCGGTGCGGTCGCCGACATCGCCGAACTCGTACGCCGTGCGCGTGCGGTGGGTGCGCTGGTGGTCCTCGACGCCTGCCAGTCGGTGCCGCACATGCCGGTCGACTTCGCCGCACTCGACGTCGATTTCGCGGCCTTCTCCGGACACAAGATGTTCGGACCGTCCGGTGTCGGCGTGCTCTACGGCAAGCAGGCGTTGCTGAATGCGCTGCCGCCCTTCCTCACCGGTGGATCGATGATCGAGACCGTGTCGATGGAGATGTCGACGTACGCGCCCGCACCGCAACGGTTCGAGGCCGGTGTACCGATGACCTCACAGGTCGTCGGCCTCGGCGCGGCGGTCGACTACCTGCGGTTGCTGGGCATGAACGCCGTTGCCGCACACGAGCACTCACTGGTCGAGCGGGCGTTGTCGCAACTCGGCGAGATCGGTGGCCTGCGCATCATCGGCCCGACCACCACCACCGACCGCGGGGGAGCGGTGTCGTTCGTCGTCGACGGAATCCACGCCCACGATCTCGGCCAGATCCTCGACGACGAGGGAGTCGCCATCCGGGTCGGCCACCACTGCGCGTGGCCGCTGCACAAGCGGTTCGGTGTCGCCGCAACCGCACGCGCGTCGTTCGCCGCATACAACACCCTCGACGAGGTCGATGCGCTCGCCGCAGCGATCCGCAAGGCGCAGAACTTCTTCGGGGTGAATGCCTGATGCGGATGGAGCAGATGTATCAGGACGTGATCCTCGATCACTACAAACATCCGCACGGCCGTGGTCTGCGCGAGCCGTTCGGCGCCGAGGTCGCCCACGTCAATCCGACCTGCGGGGACGAGGTGACCTTGCGGGTCGCCCTGAGCGACGACGGCACCACCGTCGCCGACGTCTCCTACGACGGACAGGGCTGTTCGATCTCCCAGGCCTCGACGTCGGTGCTCTACGACCAGATCGTCGGGTTGCCGGTCGAACAGGCGCTGGCGACCGTCGACTCGTTCAACACGATGATGACCTCGCGCGGCAAGGATGACGGCGACGAAGACGTCATCGGCGACGGCATCGCCTTCGCCGGCGTGAGCAAGTATCCGGCCCGGGTCAAGTGCGCCCTCCTGGGATGGCTGGCGTTCAAGGACGCGTTGGCACGATCGGTCGAGGCACTCGAATCGCAACCAGCATCGCAAGGAGCGGAGACAGCATGAGCATCAATCCCGACGCGGGCGACGTCGACACCACAGCCGGTGACCCGGCGCCGACCGGCCCGAGTACGTCGCTGCCGCAATTCGACGACGTCGAAGAGGCCATGCGCGATGTCGTCGACCCCGAACTGGGCATCAACGTCGTCGATCTCGGACTCGTCTACGGCATCGAGATCACCGACGACGCCGTCGCGAAACTCGACATGACGCTGACGTCGGCGGCGTGCCCGCTCACCGATGTGATCGAGGATCAGACCCGCGGTGCGCTGGTCAACAGCGGACTGTGCACCGAGGTCGAGATCAACTGGGTCTGGCTGCCGCCGTGGGGCCCGGACAAGATCACCGACGACGGCCGCGAGCAACTGCGCGCCCTCGGGTTCACCGTCTAGCGGCCGGTGACCGGACCGGACGGCGGTGAGCCCGCATCCACCGGACCCGAGGGACACTTCCGACGGGTACGGCGGTGGCGTCCGCAGCGTCACGAGTCACGGGTCGAGAAGATGATCCGCGAGGCGACCGAGCGTGGCGAGTTCGACAATCTGCCCGGAATGGGTAAGCCGCTCAACCTGTCCGGACTCGATGACCCCGATTGGTGGGCCAAGCAGAAGATCCGCGACGAAGACCTCGACTCGACCGCACTGTTGCCACCCACCCTGCAGCTGCGCAAGGAGCGCGACACCTTCCCGGAGTCGTTGCGCGGCATCGCCGACGAAGGCGTGGTCCGGACGATCCTGACCGACTTCAACACCCGGGTGAAGCAGGACCGGTTGCGTCCGAGCGTGGGCCCGGCCTCACATCTGGTGTGCCGCACCGTCGACGTCGAGGAGATGATTGACCGCTGGCGGCTGTTGCGACACAGTTGACCGGCCAAAACCGTTTGCCCCCACCGATAGTGTGGTCGGCGTGTTGATGACCCTGGAAGTACGTGGTGGACCGGACGGCCCGGCGACCGACGTCGGGTACCTGCTGCACAAGCATCCCGATCGGGTACAGCGGTTCCCGACCAGCCAGGGCGTGGCCACCGTCTTCTACCCGATCGCCGACGACGACCGGTGCCGGGTCGCGATGCATGTCGACGGCATCGGCATCCGTCCGACGCGCGATTCCGGGACATCGCGATACGTCACCGCCGTCCCGTACGAAGCGTCCACCCGCATGGTGGTCGCTCTGGGCAAGGTGTTCGGTGACGCACTGGCCGGACGCTGCCACCAGCGGCCCGAGCTGGTCGACCGAGCGTGGGACCTCACCGTGCGCGCCGCTGCGGTTCCGTGCCCCGGTGGCCCCGACAACGTGAGTGCCGAGGATCTCTTCGAGCCGCTCGGTTGGACCGTCGAGATGACACGCGAGGCGCTGGTGCCGGTGGAATGGGGGAATTCCGACCACGGGGTGCTCACCGTGCGCGGATCGTTTCGCGTCGTCGACGCCCTGCGGCATCTCGCCGTGCTCCTGCCGGTTCTCGCCCGCGTCAAGCACTACTTCGTCGACGACGCCGAGATAGAGAAGTTGGTGCGGCTCGGTGACATGTGGCTGCCCGCTCACCCGCACGCCGCGGCCATCACCCGCGCCTACCTGAAGGATCTGCCAGGTTTGGCCGACCAGGCGATCACCATGGTGTCCGGATCGGGTGAGCCGACCCCCGACGTCAGCGAGCCGGGGAACCGGTTGTCGCACACAAGGGCCCAGGAGGTCATCGGACTGCTGTCGGCCTCCGGTGCGCGGTCTGTCCTCGATGTCGGGTGCGGTGAGGGGCGACTGTTGGCCGAACTGGCGGCGCAGACCCCGATTCCGAGGCTCGCCGGTGTCGACGTCTCGTCCGACGCACTGCACCGTGCGGCGCGACGGTTGGAACTCGTGCGGCAGGTCGAGCTCTGGCAGTCGTCGCTGATGTACGCCGATCCGCGCTGCTCCGGATATGACGCGGTGGTGCTGATGGAGGTCATCGAGCACATCGACCGAGGGCGGCTGCCGGTGGCGATGGCCTCGGTGTTCGACGACATGGCCCCGGCCACCGTCGTCGTGACCACGCCCAACCGCGAGTTCAATGCCCGTTACGGGTTGGCCGCCGGCGAATTGCGTCACCCCGATCACCGTTTCGAGTTCGACCGTACGGAGTTCGCCGACTGGTGCGCGGAGGTCTCGGCGGAGTTCGACTACACCCATGTCCGTGGCGGAATCGGTGACCGGGACGCCGAGGCGGGGTCGCCGACCCAGTACGCCGTGTTCACCCGCACCGATCCCGCGCGATCTGCGGAGGGAGTGACACCATGACCGTCCTCGAGATCCCCGACCTGTGCCTGGTGGTCATGGTGGGAGTGTCCGGCTCCGGCAAGTCCACCTTCGTTCGCCGTCACTTCGACACCACCGAGGTGCTGTCGTCGGATGCCTTGCGCGCCATGGTCGCCGACGACCCCACCGATCAGTCGGCCACCGCCGATGCCTTCGCGGTGCTCTCCGACGTCGCCGGACGGCGTCTGCGTCGCGGACTGTTGACCGTGGTCGACGCGACCTCGCTGCGTCCGGAGGACCGTCGGGTGCTGCTCGACCTCGCACGCGAGGCAGACGTCTTCGCGGTCGCCATCATCCTCGACGTCCCGCGCGGCGAGCTCACCAGGAGAGCATCGGTCACCGGCACCGACGAGGGGGTCCTCGCACGGCAGTACAACCTGCTGCGCAACAGTCGAAAAGTGCTGCGCAAGGAAGGGTTCCGGTACGTCCATCATCTCGACGGAGTCGCCGAGATCGACGCCGCCCAGGTCGTCCGAACACGCCTGTACCACGACAAGCGCGATCTGCACGGGCCGTTCGACATCATCGGCGACGTCCACGGATGTGCCACCGAACTCGTCGACCTGCTGCGCGCCCTCGACTGGGTGGTCGAGGTGGGTGACGATGGCCGGGTCCGCGGCGTCCCCGAACACCCGCAGGGCCGCACGGCGGTCTTCGTCGGCGATCTCGTCGACCGTGGTCCGGACAGCCCGCAGGTCATCGCGGTGGTGCGGGCGATGGTCGATGCCGGCCGCGCACTCTGCGTGCGCGGCAACCACGAGGAGAAGCTGGTGCGGTTGCTCCGCGCCGGACCGGGCAATGGGCGCGGGTCAGGTGGTGCCGAGATCCGCGCGCGACACGGCGCCGACCTGACGTTGGCGCAGCTCGCACAGACGACCGACGAGTTCCGCACCGAGGCAACGGAGTTCCTCGACGGTCTGATCACCCAGCTCGTGCTCGACGACGGACGACTCGTCGTCGCGCACGCGGGGCTCGCCGAGCGCTTCCACGGACGCACATCGGGGCGGGTCCGCAGCGCGGCGCTCTACGGTGAGACCACCGGTGAGACCGACCGCTGGGGATTCCCGGTGCGGATCGACTGGGCCCGGAACTATCGCGGGCAGGCGCAGGTCGTGTACGGACACACTCCGGTACCGCAGGCGGCGTGGGTCAACAACACGATCTGCATCGATACCGGATGCGTGTTCGGAGGCGCGTTGACGGCGGTGCGTTACCCGGAGCGGGAGGTCGTGTCGGTGCCGGCACGGGCGACGTACTTCGATGCCGGACGCCCGCTCGGTTACGGGCACAGCGCTGCCGACGACCGCGTGCGGGCACGGCTGAGCCTTGCCGACGTCGTCGTAAAGCGCTCCATCCGAACCGGATACGGGCCACCGGTGTCGATTCGCGCCGAGAATGCGGCGGCAGCACTCGAGGTGATGTCGCGATACTCCGTCGACCCACGATGGTTGCGTTACCTGCCGCCGACGATGAGTCCGATCGGCTCCGATCGCGACGATCTCCTGGAGAGTCCCGGCGCCGCATTCACGTTCTTCCGCGAGCAGGGCATCTCGAGAGTGATGTGCGAGGAGAAGCACATGGGGTCGCGCGCGATCATGGTGCTCACCGCCGACAAGGACACCGCGTTGCGCTGTTTCGGGGTGCGCGGTGGCAGTGGCGCTCTGTACACGCGTACCGGTCGGCCCTTCTTCGACGGCTCCGACGAGCACGCGCTCCTCGCGCGGGCGCGCACCGCGGCCACTGGGTTGTTCGACCGGCTGGACGCGACGTGGCTGATCCTCGACGCCGAGCTGCTGCCGTGGAACATCAAGGGCGAGAGCCTCGTTCGTGAGGAGTTCGCCGAGATCGCCGCGGCCGGCCGGGCCGAGAGCGCGGTGCTGCAGAGCGAACTGGCCCATGCACAGGCCCGCGGCCTGGCGGTGGACGCCGATCTCGATGCCCTCGGGCGTCGTCGAGCCGACCTCGGCGCGTTCACCGACGCCTACGCGGGCCATGTGCACCCGGGCGCCGGAATCGACGACGTTCGTATCGCGCCATTCGAGGTGCTGGCCTGCGGGGGTGGCTCGGCGGGGGAGATGACCCTCGAATCACGTTCGCACGCATGGCATCTCGACACCATCGCGACCCTCGCCGATACCGACGACGGAGTGTTCACCCGAACCCGCCACCGCGTCGTCGACGTCCATGATCGGCGCTCGTGCGCGGCTGCGGAACAGTGGTGGGCGGATCTGACATCGACGGGTGGCGAGGGGATGGTCGTCAAACCGTTCGCCAATGCGGCGGTGCGCGACGCTGCCGGACGTATGCCGCCGGCCGGGGTCAAAGTCCGTGGGCGTGAGTACCTGCGCATCGTCTACGGACCGTCGTACCTTGATGGCCTGGCACGCTTGCGATCTCGCGATCTGCGGCACAAGCGGTCGATGGCAGCGCGTGAGTATCGGCTGGGTCGTGAGGCCCTGGCCCGTCACGTGGCGGGAGCCCCGCTCTGGCAGGTGCACGAGTGCGTCTTCGGGGTGCTGGCGTTGGAATCCGAACCCGTCGACACCCGCCTGTGAGCACTCACACATGTGCCCCGTGAGTACTCACATCATGTGTTCGGGATGGATGTGGGTGGGCATCAGCTGCAGCATCGACATCCGGAAGGCCATCTCGCGGCGGTTGTCGACGAGTTCGGAATACAGGTCGGTGAGGGCGGCGTCGCCGAGATTGTGCGGCCCCACCACGCGATAACAGGAAGGGTTGAAGCTGCCAAACCACAGCTGGATGAACAGCTTCGGGTTGGTGAGCATCATCCGCATCGGGATCAGGCACCCGATCTCACGTGCGAGGGCGTCGAGGTAGAGCACCTGGGACGGGATCGCTTCGGTGTGCCGAGGGCTCAATGCCGTCCAGTACTCCTCCCACTCCTTCTCACGCCCGATACGTTCGTCGATGTCGGCGGGCGGGGTGAGTGCGCCGCTGAGCACCCGGGCGAAGTAGCGTGCCTGCATCTCCGCGCACACCGGGATTCCGCCGGAGAACGGACGCACGAAGCCGATGAAGGCCACCGTGCCCTGGTGCTCCGGATGCAGGAAGTGCTTGTACAGGTTGCGCACGTTGCCGTCTTTGACCTGTAGGTCGCCGATCGACAACGACTCCTTGGTGAAACCGGTACACAGCACCACCGTGTCGTACTCGGCGGAGGTTCCGTCGCCGAAGGTGATCGTGGTGCCCTCCGAGTGAGAGAGCCCGCGGTCGTTGAGTGTCACCCGGCCGCTCACCAGGTGCGGGATGAAACTGACGTTCTTGCAGAAGATGGTGCGTTGTGCCCAGCTGCCGTCGGGATGCGACCGTCGATTCCAGGTCCGGATCAGTTCGAAGTTCGCGTTGTCGTGCACGGTGCCCACGTCGAGTTTGGGCGGGAACATCGGCTCGCCCATCGGATTCAGTGCAGACTTCGGTGGGCGGCGGGCGGGAACGAGTCGTTCGGTTGCCACCCGGACCGCGCCGAGCGCGGTCGTCACCACCCCGAGGACGACCGAGACCGCGAGGAAGACGGCCTTGGCGATCGTGCTCGTTCCCCAGAACGTGTCGAGGACGAACGGCTCGTCGCTCGAGCGGCGCAGCATCTCGTGGTGATGCGACCGGACGGTCCCGTGGTCGGTGGTGCGGTCGCCGTTCATGATCCTGGGCAGCAGGTAGTTGTAGGAGCGGATCGACAGCGTCGCCGCGGCGGCGACGTCACCCACCTCGCGCACGATGTCGGCACCGGACTCGGCGAGCCCGACGATCAGGACGCGTTTTCCACGAAAACGTTCGTTGTTGCGGTACTCGCTGGAGTGCACGATCTCCCCGGTGAATCCCTCGAGCTCGGCGATGTCGCGATTCGGCGTGGCGAACGGCCCCGAGCACACCGCGACCGCGTCGAACCTTTCGGCACGAACGGCTCCGGCGGCGTCTCCGGCGTCGCGTACATCGACCCGCCACGTCGTGCCGTCACGGGTGACATCGACGACCTCATGACCGGCTCGGATGTGCTCGAGCAGACCGAAACGTTCGGCGTATCCCTTCAGGTAGTCGAAATATTGTGCCCGCGAATAGAACTCGCGCTCACCCCGACTGCCGTCGCTGACGTGGGGATGATCGGAGTAGGCCATCAGCTTCATCGAGATGGTCAGCATCAGGGTGTCGTAGGCCTTCATCTGCGCGGCGTCCGCGCCGTCGGCGTCGCGCAGCCAGATCCCGCCGACATCCGGATTCTTCTCGAAACAGACCACCTCGTGGCCTTCGTCGAGGAGTTGTTTGATGGTCGTGAGACCGCACGGACCGGCGCCGACCACGCAGACCTTCATGGGATGTCCTTCGAGATGCGAGTCGGGGCCCTGCCGCCGACACCCGGCACCGGATTGGTGTTAGGCGAGGCTAACATTAGTTGCAGGGCGCCCTCAAACCGCGCGACGAACCGGGGACCAAGGTCCCGCGAGAACCATGATGGTCACGCCGATCAGGTGCGGCCGCGCATCGTTCGTCGTACGAGGGTGGTACGGGTGGGCTGATCGAGAGCCGCGAACACCCGGCGCATCGCGGCAAGGGTGCCCGTGAGATCTGCGCGTTCGCTCAGGTAGCTGCGCTGTGACTCGAGCGGCAACGCGAGAAAGGCGTCGAAGAACCGAACGGTTTGCACGGGGTCGAGACCCAGTAGGACCGCGGCCCCGCGCAGGCGCAGACGCCACACCTGCCGTGCACGCCACGGCCACAACACTTCCGAGGCGTCCTCGTCGTCGGCGACCGCCCGTGCTGCGGTGTCGGCCCACCGCAGCGCGG
>NZ_MVPX01000216.1:0-21290 GCF_002043085.1 Gordonia sp. i37
ACGCCGTATCCGGTGGTCGGATTCACGAATCCGCCTGCGGCGCCGAATCGCAGCGGCTCGAGACGCCACGGGGTGGGCGAGGCGACGAGCACCGGGAACGACACCCGCTCACGGTGCCGTGCGCCGTCGCCGGAAATGCCGTGGCCGGCCAGGCGGACGGTGAGGCGGTCGGCGAGTTCGGCGACCGGCAGGGCCGGGCGGCCGATCAGGCAGGTCTCCTCGAGGAGGATCGCGTCGTCTCCGACGGGTACGGCGTAGAGGAACGACGGTGCCGCGCCGCGGGGGCTCCACGGCGGACCGTGTCGCGGCGCTCGCCAGTCCATGAGTACCGCCTCGGCGCCGTCGAGGACCGGCGCCGCCTCGTCGCGTCCGACCACGATGCCGAATGCCGTCTGGCGCGGGGCCGCCCGGGCCGACGGGCCGTCGGCCGCCGCGCCCCGACAATCGAACACCGTCCCGGCGCGATGGACGGTGCCGCCGTCGGTGATGACCCGGTCGGGGGCGACGTGCCGCGCCCGGGCCTCGACGACGTCGACGCCGTCGAGGTGCAGGCGTCGTTGCAGCCCGACCGTGTCGAAGATGCTGTAACCGCGTGGGATGTGACGCCGGTGGACCGCATGGGCGGCCACCGACGCCGTCCGTGCGGCGATCACCGAGTCGTCGAGCCATGCCGGTAGCTCGTCGGTCCACGCCGCATACGTTGCGGTCCATCGTCGTTCGACGCGCGAATCGATGAGCGTCACCGGCACGCCGTGATGGGCGAGCCGATGGGCCAGTGCCCGGCCGGATGGTCCGGCACCGACGACGATCGCCGTCTGGCCGCTCACCCCAGCACCCTCACCACCGGGCCCGCGCCGCGTCGGTCACAGAGCACCGGTGGCCATGAGTCCACCGTCGATCCGCAGGGTCTCGCCGGTGATCCACGACGAGCCGTCGCCGGCCAGGAATGCTGCCGCGGCGGCGATGTCCTCGGTTTCGCCGAGACGTCCGAGTGGGTACCGCGCGACCGCCTTGGCCTCGTTGTCGCCGCTGATGAGCACGTCGGCGAACTTGGTCCGGACGATGGCGGGTGCGATGGCGTTGACCCGGATGCCCGCGGGTCCGAGTTCCCAGGCGAGTTCTTCGGTCAGCCTGATCAGCGCTGCCTTGGACGCGCCGTAGGCGGCGATCACGCCGGTCGACCGCAGCCCGGCCACCGACGCCACGTTGATCACCGCGCCTCCGTGCTCGGCCATACCCGCTCGGTATGCCTCCTGGACGAAGCCCAGCGCCGCAACCACGTTGGTGTCGAACGTCTTTCGGACAGCGTCGAGATCGGCGTCCATCAGGGGTCCCGCGGTCGGCGCGATGCCGGTGTTGTTGACCAGGATGTGGATCCCGCCGTTCGACACCGCCGCGGCCACGGCCTCCGCCCGGTGTGCGGCGTCCCCGGTGTTGCCGGGCGCCGCGGTGACCCGCGCGTCGGGGACCACGGTGCGAATCTGCGCTGCGGCGGCCTCGAGGGCATCGGGCTTGCGGCCGGTGATGACGACGGCGGCTCCGCGACGGGCGAGTTCGGTGGCGATGCCCAATCCGATACCCCGGCTGGAGCCGGTGACGAGAGCGGAACGACCGGTGAGGTCGGGTACGGGAAATGTAGTGGTGTCGGTCACAGGTGTCACCTTATCGACTTCTCGTCCGTCGCCCGTGCGGCACCGTCGACACCTGCGAATTTGCTTAGGCTATCCTCATCACGAAGGGTATGGAACCGGGAAGCGAGGTGCGGTGAGGGTGAGGCCGACCGTCGGCGTCGTGATCCCCGTGTACCGGTGCGCGCCCTATGTTCGTGGCTGCCTCGAATCGGTTCTGGCGCAGACCTTTCCCGTTGACGAGATCGTGCTCGTCGATGACTGTGGGGGCGACGATTCGGTTCCGCTGGCCCGGCGGGTGCTGGCCGAGCACGGGCGCGCGCATACGCTCATCCGCCAACCCCGCAACGGTGGTCTGGGACGGGCCCGCAACACCGGGCTGGCCCAATTGGCGACCGATCTGGTCTGGTTCCTCGACAGCGACGATCAGGCCGACCCCGACTTCGTGGAACGCCTCGTCGACGCGATCGAGCGGCACGACGCGGCATTCGCCGTCACCCGGACGCGGCGCGTCGACGTCGACGGCAACATCCTGCAGATCGACGAGGCGCCGCCACCGGGCGAGGTGCTCACCGGGGAGCGCTATGCCCGCGAGATCCTCTGCGGCCGCGCGAAGGCGTATGCCTGTACCAAGATCTTTCGCCGCGAGATCCTCGGAACCCGCCCGTGGGCACAGGATCAGGCCTACGAAGATGTCGCGACCAGTGTGCGGCTGGCATTGTCGGTGGATCGGGTGGCCACCGTGGCCGAGCCGCTGTATCGCTATCTGTATCGGGAGGGCTCGTTGTCGACGGCCCTGAGTCCCTCGACGCTCGACCTCTTCCGCGTCGAAGCCGATGTGCGAGAACTCATCTGCGGCGCCGGCCGCGGGGTGGACTGGTCCCGCGACTTCGTGGGCTTCCGTTACCGCGAGGTGCTGACGTCGGTGGCCCACGTCGCGATGCGGTCGGCGCATCACGGCCGGGCCGAATTGCCGTTGTATCGCACGGCGATCCGCAGGGTCCGCGCCGACATCACCCTGCACGATCTGCCGGCCCTGTGGGCCGGACGCCATCTGCGGGAGGCGAGATTCGCGGTGCTGATGAAGTTCGCACCGGGCCTCTACTCGGCGGTGTTGCGATGGCGCTGACCGGGCGGTCGGACCCACCGTTGGTGACGGTCCTGATGCCGGCGTACAACGCCGCCGACCACATCGAGGCGGCCGCGCGGTCGATTCTCGAGCAGGGCGTCGACGATCTGGAACTCCTGGTGATCGACGACGGCTCCACCGACGGCGGTGCCGAGGTGCTGCACGCTCTCGACGAACCGCGAATACGTGTGGTGAGGCAACCGAATTCGGGACTCGTGGCCGCCTTGAACCGTGGCCTCGACGAGGCCCGCGGTAGGTATCTGGCGCGCATGGACGCCGACGACATCTCGCCCCCCGGCCGGTTGCAGTCGCAACTACGGTGGTTTCACCGGCATCCCGACGGGATCGCCTGTGGCACCGACTACGAATTGTTCGGATCGATGACCGGGCGGGTGCGGATGCCGCGTTCGGACAGCGCGTGCCGTCAGCGGCTGCTGCTGGCCGGAAGTCTGTGTGGTGCTTCGGTGATGATGCGTCGTGACGTGGTGACGGAGGCCGCGTTGCGGTTCGATCCGGGGTTCGCTCACGCCGAGGATTACGAGTTCTACGCGCGACTCTCGGCGTTCGGACGGATCGGCAACGTCGCGTCGGTGGGTTATCGGTACCGGATTCATCCGTCGCAGGTGAGCAACCGGCACAGTGCCGAGCAACGGGAGGCGCATCTGGCGATCGCGGCTGCGCATGCGCACCGCACCGGTGTGCGCGCCCTGCCGGATCACGTCGTCGGCGACCTGCTGTGGCCCGAGGAGGCCGGGGTGATGCGGACCGCGGTGATCACCTCGGCGGCCGCGACGCGGGCATTCCGGCGGAAGCCGGGCGTCGAGACCGCCCGGTTCTGTTCGCGTCGCGTCATCGAGGCGACGTTGGCTGCCCGACGTCGGTGACACCGGCGCCCGACCCGCCGGGTGCCGCGACCGGCGGGTTGTCGGTGCGTTCGGTACGAGGAGTGTTCGCCGACGTGTCGTGCAGCATCGCGCGCACCCCGAGGATCAGCGGTCGGGCGATCACCGCGAGGGTGATCACCACCGCGATCAGTGAGGCCACCGCGACGCCGAGCAGCCCGAGCGGATCGAGCAACACCCACGCTCCACCGACGGTGGTGATCACCATGATCACCTGGGCGGCGACCATCAACCGCATCCGTCGTTGGAGCTGGGCGATCAAGAAGTAGGTCACCACAACGGTTTCCACGATCGATTCGACGGCCATGACGACCATCAGCGGCCCCGCCGCGTGGAAGTAGTCGCGGCCGGCGAGCAGCAGCACGACCGGCCCTCCGATCGCCAATCCCGCCGCGACGACCCCGGTGACCAGTCCGAGCATGGTGCCCAGACGTCGGAGCAGTGCCGGGCGGTCGGCGTCGGGCGCGGAGGCCTCGACGATGAATGCCGAACCGATCGACGCGCGCAGCATCCCGGCCGCTGAACACATCGTCCACGCCAGATTGAAGTAGGCGTTCTGGGTGGTGTCGGTCTTGGCGACGACGACCAGCGGCAACGCCAGCGGGGTCACCGACGACACCAGCATCAGGAAGAAGAAGGCTCCCTGGAACGACAACAGCTCGCGCCCTGCCGGTAGGTCGGGACGTTGGCCGCGACGAGCGATCGCGGTGCGGCAGACACCGAACACGAAGACGGCGGTGACCACGGCCGCCAGCAACGCCCAGGAACCGGAGATGGCCAGTGCCGAGGGCACACCGGCCAGAACGACGATGGGGACGATCTTGATCGCCGAGAGCGTGATGTTCTTGACCGCGACGGCCGGAGCGCGCCGCAAGCCGGTGAGGATGGGGTCGGTGAGCGCGTAGAGCGCGAACACCACGACCATGGCGACGAAGGCGATTCGTTCACCGGCGCTGTGCAGGATTCGGTATCCAAGTCCGACGACCACGAATCCGGTGGCGAGAACGACGCCGGTGGCGGCGGTCAGGAGATACCCGCCGACGATGTAGCGCAGGGCGGCGCCGCCCGCGACCGGCAGGAACCGCTGGAACGCACCACCGAGGGACAGACAGGCCAGTGAGGACAGCACGGTCGCCGAGCTGATCACCGCGGAGGCCCGGCCGACCTCGGCGGTGGGGAAGTGGTGCTCGGCGACGATCCAGTACACCAGTCCCAGCAACCCGGTGCCCATCGAGCTGGCCATCAGGGCAGAAGCGTTGATCGTCAACCGATCCCGGGTGGCGAGCCGGCCGATCACGCGCGCACCCGAGTGGGCCGGGCGGTGTCTGTCGGGTCGCTGTCTGACGGGCCGGGCAGCGGCCCGGTGCGCCACGTCCAGCCCGAGGGCACCTTGCGGGCGAACAGGGCCGGACCGTCGAGCGCGCGTCGCAGCGCCTCGACATCGAGATCCGGTGGTGAGACGCCGTCGGGGTCGGTCCAGTCGATGTAGTGCTGCCCGTGGATCGTCACGTCGCTGTGTACGCAGTCGGACTCGGGCTGCCGATAGTTGTCGTGGACACACTCGGCGTAGTTCTGCCCGATGGCCGGCGCCCGAGCCGATCCCATGAGGATCGAGTGGAACACGATCTCGTCGGGGCACGAGGCGAACCGCAGATCCCGCAACCACCCCGGGTCGTCGGCAAGGGTGCGGGCGATGATCCCGATCGCCGCGTCGGTGAGCGACCACCAGTTGGACCCGCGGTAGAGGCGCCGTTCGATCGGCGGGCGCGGAATGCGACCGGACAATCGGCGCAGGCTCGGATGGTCGGGAAAGTGATACCGGTCGACGGTCGCGCGGTGCGGCCCGGAATCCAGTGCGCAATCGACGCGCAGGAACTCGACGTCGCCGGACCACGCGTCGATCAGCTGGGGCAGCGGCCGAAGCAGCAGATCGGTCCCCGACAACAACGAATGACGATGGTAGACACGGCCGGAGCCCGTGGAGAGGGCAAGTAGCCGCAGGCTGGCCGAGACCAGGCTGATGCCACCCCAGTTCACCCGAATGCGGTCACGCTCGGCGACGAACCGCACCGGATGCACCGCCTCGGGCAGTACGGCACGTACCGCCTCGTGAAACGGACGACTGTCGACGGCGCGATCGACGTGGGCATAGACATCGATCTGCGGATCATGTAGCGAGGCAACCAGATCGGCGAACAATGCGGGCTTGTCGTGCGCGGCGATGTACACCGCGAACCGGGGTGTCATACGTTCGCCCCGGTAAGGGCGTCGGTGACGATCTCCGCCGTCGCATCGACGTGCGGTGCGCGCAGGATCCCGTTGTGGTCGCCGCTGATGCGGTGCACGCCTTGGTGATCGGGCGCGATCACATCCCACCATTCGCCGGGATCGGGGTTGTCCTCGGCGAGAACGACGGTGACCGGGCCCGGCCAGGGGTGCAATCGATGCAGTAACGCCGAGCGTCGCCCGAGTTCGTGGAAGAGCGACCACTGGGCATCGGCCGGCCGCGGCCACCATCCGGCGGTGAGCAATGCCACCCGGGTACGCCACAGCTCCCACGTCGAACAGTGTTCTGCAGCAGCCTGTTCGGGATCGACGACATCGGATCCGGTTGCGGTGTCGGCGGTGTCGTCGGTGGATGCGGGCAGGTGGACCGGCAGACGACGCTGCAGCGGCCCGGTGAGTACGGTGTCGAGACACACGATGTGCTCGATCACCTCGCCGTCGTCGATGAGGATGCGCGCGACCTCCATGGCGATCACGCCACCGAGTGAGTGGCCGACGAATCGATAGGGGCCGTGGGGGCAGAACCGGCGCACGTGACCGGCGAAACGTCGGGCGGCCCGCCGGATCGTCGGATCGGGGATGCCACGGTTCTCCAGACCATGGGCGTGGAGGCCGATGACGCGATACCCGGATAGGCGCCGCGCCAGGGGAGCGAAGGCCAGTGCCGACTCGCCGGCGCCGGCGAAGGCGAACACGATCGGGGTGTGAGCGGGGGAGCCGCCGGGATCGTTGCTTGCGGCGACATCGTCTGTTCCACGCAGATGGACCACGACGCCGTCGGCGCTCATGGGTGCGCCTGCGTCGATGCGCGCGGCGAGGTCTCGCACCGTCGGGTCGGTGATCGGTGCGGACGGGGGCAGGCTCACCCCGAAGGTTTCCTCGACGCGTCGCAGGAGGGTCACCGCGGTGAGTGAATCGCCACCGAGCGCGACGAAGTCGTCGTCCGCCCCGATCCCGCCCGCCCCGATCCCGTCTGTCCCGATCCCGAGTAGGTCGGCATAGATCGGTGCCAGCAGCTTTTCGGTACCGGTGGCCGGTGGCATGTACGCGGGGCGCCGTCGGGGTGCGGGCAGTGCGCCGCGATCGACCTTGCCGCGCTCGTTGCGGGGGAGTTCGGGCAGAAGGACGATGTGGGTGGGGACCATCCAGGACGGCACAGCCCGGCCGATGGCGGTGCGCACCGTCGCGATCGCCGGGGCGCGGGCGGTCCGTGGCGGTGCGACGTATGCGACGAGTTCGGTGCGGCCCGCGGACTCTCGGGCGATGACCACGGCGTCGCCCACGCCGTCGGCGGCGCGGGCCGCGGCGGTCACCTCGCCGATGTCGACGCGGTAGCCGCGGATCTTCACCGTGTCGTCGCTGCGACCGAGCAGTGTGAGCCGGTCACCGACGACCCGCCCCATGTCGCCGGTGCGGTGACTGCGTACCGGCAATGCGGTGGGCACCCCTTGGTCACCGGTGCCGTGCGTCGCGAAGTCGACGAGCTCACCGTCGCAGAGATATCCGCGTGCGAGATGGGGCGAGCGCACCTCGATCGCGCCGACCGCGCCGTCCGGGAGTGGTGTGCCGTGCTCGTCGAGCACGCGTATGTGTTTGCCCGCCGCGATGCGTCCGGCGGGCAGCGTGCCGGTCGGCAGCTCCCGGTCGGGTGGGAACGAGTTGAAGGCGAGGTTTCCGGTCTCCGACGAGCCGGACCGGTTCACGAAGGTGACCTCGGGCGTCAGTGCGCGCAGTCGGTCGACCTCGACCGCATCGAGCGCTTCACCACAGGTGGCCACCAGGTCGATGCCGCTCAATGCCTCGCCGGCGCCGGCGGTGTCGAGGACCGCCCGCAGCAACGCGGGCGACAGGTGTAGCGACTGCGGGCGGCGACCTCGAAGTTCGGCGACCAGATCCCCCACGCCGTCGATTCGCGGATCGAGTGTCCACAGCAACGCCCCGGCGAGCAGCGCGGTGACGGTGACGTCGAGCCCACCACCGAAGGTGGCTGGAAGTGCTTGTGCGACGACCGATCCCGGAACGATGCCCAGTTCGTGGGCGAGTTCGGTCGCCTGATGCAGCCACAGCTCGTCGCCCTGCCGGACGGCCTTGGGGGTGCCGGTGGAACCAGAGGTGTAGGCGAGCACCGCGCAGTCCACCCGGGGGTAACCCGGCGCGGATTCGGCTCCGGGCGCGGTGTCTGCGCCGGTCCCGGGGGCGGTGCGCCAGAGCAGTGCTCCGGTGTCGGTGAGGATGGTCGACACCCGCGACTGCGGCGAGGCGGCATCGAGGGGGATCAACGGATGCCGGGAGAAGAGTACGGCCAGCATGGGCAGGAACGTCGCCGCCGTACCATCGACGACGACCGCGACCGGCCGGTCGGGATCGGCACAGATCTCGTCGAGAGTTAGTCGGTGGCCGCTCAGTTCGTCGTCGAGTTCGCGATAGCCCCAGCACCGGTCGCCGATGCGCAGCGCGGATCGGTCGGCGTGGGCGGCGACGGCCGCGGCGAACCGATCGCCAAGGCGCTCAGCGTTCTTCACAGAACTCGGTGATGGGCAGCCCGACGTGGCGTGCCTCGGTGGGAACGTAGCCGAGTAGCACGTCGCCGGGGGTGAGTTCTGTGACGTTGTTGACGCTGCCGCCGGGGCCGAGCAGGCGAACATGCCAATCGTCCTGCGCGATGACATTGATCGTCTTGCCGTCCGGACTCGTCGCCGTGATCGAGATCAGTGGGCGGCGCTCGATCTTCACCCGCCCGATCCGCACCTCGCGCGCCGAACCGTCCGAACGGACCGCGAGGATCGGCTGACCTGCGCGCAGTTCGCTGACGTAGCGGGTTCGGTTGTCGGGGGTGAGGACGTAGGAGTGCACGGCACCCGCATTCCATCGGAACGGACGCGTCGGCATATAGGGGAGTGGATGGGTCTCGCTGCAGGACAGGAACATTCCGCTCGCGAACGAACCGATGAGGCAACCCTCGTCCAACTCGAGCAGTGAGCACGTGTCGATGCAGGCCCGTTCGCCCATACCGATGTGCTCGACGCCGGTGATCGTGAGGTGGGACAGCTCGACCCGGTCGGCGGTCGGGGACAGGATCGTCGCGAGCGCGAGGACGTCGTCGGCGTGCCGGGGTGCGAGGAGCAGCCCGTCGGAGCCGTGTTCGAGAACGAGTTTCACGATCTCGGCGTCGGTGATGTCATTGACCACGGTCACCGTCTTGCCGCCGGAGTTCTCGGCGGCGGCGATCACGATCTCGAGCGGGATCTTGGTGGGATCGGTGAAGGTCAGAACGGTCCACGGGGTGACGCGCACCGCGTCGCACGCCTGCGCCAGGGTGGGCGCGTCGGAGACGGTGATGTGCAGCCCGGTCGGGGCGTCGGTCGCGGTGGTGGGATCGACCGCGTCGGCGTCGATGAGGACGAGGTCGGCCTCCGAGGCGGAGACGCCATCGGCGGCGAACAGGATTCGACGCACGGTCGGTGGCAGATCGCTCAGCACCTGCGGGTCGTCGGCGACGATTCCGTCCAGACCCTGGTTGAGCGCGGCGGCGATGACCGCGTCGCGCGCCGGTGAGTTCAGGCCCCGCACGTCGATCCACCCGAAATGCGTGGTGGCACGCGCAGCTCCGGTGGCGGCGGCGGGCACGATCTGGTCGGTGACGATGAGCTCGCCGGTGGCGGTGGACATGTCGGTGGTGGACACGGATGGATTCCTGTTCTGCTGACGGTGGTGACGCGCGACCGGAGGGCGTCGGCGCGGTGAAGTGGGTGGAAGTGTCGGACCGGGCCTGACCCGAACCAGGCCGGACTCGAACCCGAGCGATTCGGCTCAGGCCGATTCGAGCGCGGCGACGTCGGCGGGCGCTCCGGCGCGCGCCATCGCCGTGGTCGCCGCACGGCGGTGCACCAGATCGGCCAGGCTGCTGGCGACCCGGAACGGGTCGGCGGCGTCGAAGATGTTGCGGCCGAAGCTCAGTCCGGCGACTCCACTGGTGAGCACCTCCGCGCCGAATTCGATGGCCTCGTCGTCGGTGCGGCCGGGCCCGCCGGCGACGTAGATCGGCGCCGGGGTGGAGTCGACGACGGCCCGCATGACCTCTGCGGAGCCGGCGTAGTCGAGTTTGACCATGTCGGCACCGAGATCGGTGGCGATCGCCGCGAGATGGGCCAGTGTCGTGCCCGTCGGCTGGGCCGGGAGGGCCGGACCCCGTGCGTACATCATGGCCAGTAGTGGCACGCCGAGTGCGTCGCACTCTCGGGAGATGGCGGCGAAGTCCTGCAGTTGCCGTGTCTCGGTCGCGGAGCCGACGTTGACGTGCACGCTCACCGCATCCGCGCCGATCCGCAACGCGGCGTCGACACCCCCGACGAGAACCTTCGCGTCCTGATCGGGACCGAGGGAAGTGCTCGCCGACAGGTGCACGATCAACCCCATGGTGGCGAACGCCGCCGAGGCTACCTGCTGGGCGCGACCTCGGTGGAGCACGACGGCGTCACAGCCGGAATCGGCCAGCAATCGGACCATGCGTTCGGTGTGGTGCGTGGGGCCCAGCGGACCGACGGTGACCGAATGGTCCATCGGCACGATCTGGGATCGCATGGTCACCGGATCGGCGATGCGGGAGAGCCGAATGGCCTTGCCGCCCGTGAGATGTGGACGGCGATATCCATCCGGAAAGGTGTTCATCGGGTCTCCTGGCAGGCCTGGGTGCAACGATTACTTAGGCTAGGCTAGCCTGTGCGGTAATCGCAATTCGCCGCAGAAGGTGTGAAGTGCAGCACTCGGGCGAATCGGGCTTTGGTTAGGCTAACCTTTAGTCTACGCTAAGCCTAACTTCAGGTAGTTCGAACCGCAACGAGTGGGGACCCATGCAGGACAGCGCACGACCGGAAATCATTGGGCACGTTGACATTTCGCCCATCGGGCATGGTGACGTTTCGCCCATCTCCGACGCGGCGGGCTCCCGTCCGAGCGTCTCGGTGATCATCCCGGCGATGAACGAGGCCAAGAATTTGCCCTATGTGGCTTTCCGGATGCCCGATGGCATCGATCAGATCGTTTTCGTCGACGGCAACTCGGCCGACGACACCGTGGCGGTGGCCCGAAAGCTGTGGCCCGAGGCCACTTTCGTGACCCAGACCCGATCGGGCAAGGGCAATGCACTCGCGTGCGGGATCGAGGCCTGTACCGGGGACATCATCGTGACGATCGATGCCGACGGCTCCACCGATCCGGCGGAGATCCCGCTGTTCGTGCAGGCGCTGGTCGAGGGCGCCGACCTGGCCAAGGGGAGTCGGTTCGTCGGCGCCGGCGGCAGCACCGACATCACCGCATTGCGTCGGATCGGCAACAAAGCCCTCAACACCATCGTCAACGTCTACTTCCACACGAAGTTCACCGATCTCTGCTACGGCTACAACGCCTTCTGGGCGCGTCACGCCGAGCAGATCGAGTTGCCGCCCACCGGATATCGACGGGCGCAATGGGGTGACGGGTTCGAGATCGAGACCGTCATCAACGTTCGGTTGGCCACCGCCGGTCTGCGGATCACCGAGGTCGGCAGCTTCGAGGGGCCACGACTGCACGGGCGCAGCAACCTCAATGCCTACAGCGATGGCATGCGCGTGTTGCGCACCATCAACCAGGAGTTCAAGCACTGGCGTTCGCACCGATCGGCGACGCGTCACGGAGTGCGCGCGGGTGCCGCGATCGAACTCGCATCCGACGAACTCGCGGGGTGATCGCCGCTCGCGCCGATCTGTCCGACGGGCCTGCACCGACCGGTCAGACGATCGCGAGAAGCTCGGCGGCACTGGTGGTCTCGGGTCTGGGAACCGCGGTTCTCGGATTGGTCTACTGGGTCCTGGCCGGGCGCATGTACCCGGCGTCGGAGGTCGGAGCCGCTGCCGCGGTGATCACCACCGCCACCATGCTCTCGGCGTTCGGCAACCTGGGAATCGGCGCTTATCTCGAACGGTTTCTCCCGATTGCCGGGGAACGCAGCCTGACACTTCCGAGCCGAGGACTGCTGATCGGAGCGAGCTGCGGCGCGCTGCTCGGCTGCGGGTTCCTGATCGTCGGCCCGACGTCGGAGATGTTCGACGGCGCCGTGCAGATGTGGATGTTCCCGATCGTGGTGGTGGTCCTGTCGTCGTTCGCGATGCTCGACCACGTGAGCATCGCGATGGGACGCGCCGACTGGTCGGCCCAGAAGAACATCGTGCACGCGGTCGCCAAACTCGCCGCTGCGGCCGCGCTCGCACTGTCGGCCGACCGGCTCGGTCTCATCGGCAGCTGGGTGGTGACGGCGGCGATCGCGGCCGCTCTGCTGTGGTGGATCGCTCGCCGTGAACTCCGGCTGCGTGCCGCCGATCTCGCGTCGACATCGATGGCGCTGCCCGCGTGGCGGACCCAACGCCGTTTCCTCGCAGGAAATTACGGCGTCTATGTGGCCGGCGCGATCACCCCACTGGTCCTGCCGCCGGTGGTGATCGGGCGCGTCGGGGCCGATCAGAATGCGTATTTCTCGATCGTCTGGTCTCTGGTGAGCGCGGTGCTGGTGCTGTTGACCATGCTGCTGGGCCCGTATGTGGCGGCGATGAGTGCCGACGATGCCGCACGGCCCGCGAATTCCCCGGTGTCGCCGAATGTCCAAGTGGCCCTGCGTCGTACGCGGCAGTTCGTGGCCATTCTCGTCGGCGGGGCGATGGTGGCGGCGCTGGTCCTGATCGTGGTCGGTCCGGTGTTCCTGCGGCTGGCCGGAGCGGACTACGCCGCACACGGGACCGTCCTGCTCCGGCTCGGTGCCACCGCACTCCCGCTCGCGGCGGTGGGCCTGGCGTTCGTCGGGATTTGCCGTGTGCGGTGCCGGCTCGGTCCGGCGTTGGCGGTCCAGGTGATCAGTGCCGTGACGATGCTGTCGTTGACCGCCGCGTGGATCGGCGGGCACGGCCTGATCGCCGCCGGGTGGGCGATGGTGATCGCCGAGGGTACGGCGGCCACACTGGTCGCGGTCCCACTGGCCCGTGCTCTGGCCGGGCGCGCTCAGCTCGGTCCGAGCTGAGCGGCGCCAGGTGTCGGCGTGAGATATCCGGCATGGGTGAACGCCGCGACGTCATCGATGGGCGAATACACTGCCACCCAGTCGATCTCGACCTGACCACGCGTCGGCCGTGGTTCATCGGGTGAGCATGTCGCCATACCCCAGTCGGCGCGACGCTCACACGCTCCGGCCTCGACCTGCATGCCGAGCCACATCGGCACCGACGGCACCATCACCGGATCACGGACCTCCGCCCACACCCGGCCGTCGAGCAGGTACCGGATCAGCCCGGGCAGCCACTCGACGCCGACGGTGTGCCAGTCGCCGAAGTCGCCGCTCACCTCGGCGTGGGCCTTCTTGTTGTCCCCGTCCCGGTTTCGGGCGTCGACCCAGTGGACGAACGCCGACATCTGATCGCGCCGGGAGGCGATGGATTCGGCGAAGTCGATCTCGGGCGGCCATTGTTCGTCCTTGGGCCACAACAGCATGTGATAGGAGAGATCGGCGCTGTCGGTGGCCCGCATCCGCACCTCCCACCGCCCGTAGGTCTGGGTGACCGGATAATTGGAGACGCCACCGGTCACCCAACCCGACGTGGTCTTCTCGCCCAGGAGTCGCAGCACTCCGTCGTGCACGCGCACCATCGACGCATCCCACCGGCCGACGGGATTGCCGCCCGGCGACCCGGAATAGGTACTCCAACGATCGCCGAGGTCACATCGATCGAAGGTGTCGACGAACTCGCGCTTCCACAATCGTCGGTCCTGGGCGGTGGGCGTGGTGCCCGCGCCGTCGACCCCTGAGCCGACGCAGTTGGTCGTCTGCGCGGCGTTGTGCATCGGGTCGCCCGACGCCGGTGCGCATGCGGCGACGCCGGCGATCAGCGTGGCGCCCAACGCAATCGGCAGCAGCCGCGGGCGTGGTGATCCTGGTCGTTTCCGCCGGGGCCGTCTCACAGCGCCATCACCGCGAGGCGCTGCACGGTCAGGCAGGCGGCGACCACGGTGCACGCGGCCACCAGGATCGTCACCCGATGTGCGAGGCGACCCCGGCCCGTCGTACCCGATGCGGGGACCTGGAATTCGCGAAGTGCCGCGCCCACCACGAGCAGCACGGCGCCGGCGACGAACGCGGCGATGGTGAGATTCATGATGTCGGTCCGTTCTTCACGTTGCGGAGGATCTGCACGCTCGGGGTGTTGACCGTGACCCGGAAGCGTCCGGTATCGACGACCTCGTCGATCTGTTGACGTAACCACGACGGGTCCTGGCCGTACTGGAGCACGAGCATCTGGATTCCCTGGTTGGTGATGTAGACGAAGTCGGGATCGCGCTGCTCGGTGCACAGTGCGATGTTGTTCAAACAGGGATAGGAGTCGATGAACGCGAACTTCGGGCCGTGTGGGTCCAGGGTCCGACGGATGCCGACGGAGTGTGGGGCGTGGCTGAAACTCATCACCAACGAATCCGGGGGAATCGTCGCCATGAACTCGTCGGTCAGCACCACCTCATCGCGGGTGGACGACTCGAATGCGGTGTTCAGTCCGCGGTTGGTGGTTTCGAGGACACCGACGGCGAACACCGCGACGCACAACACCATCGACGTCAGCACGGTCAGACGTGACGAGCCCGGTCGTCGACGACGGGCCATGTCGATCCGGTGGCCGACCCAGGCCAGGGTCAGGGCGACGAACGGCGCGAGCACGGGTGAGGCGAGCAGGAAGCAGCGGATGATCATCTCACCGCCGTAACTCTGCAGTGCCACCAGCAGAAACGGTGCGGCACAGAGGAGTCCGGCGATCAGCCGCGTTCGCTTGGTCCGCCAGACGAACCAGCCGATGAGGCCGACGAGGGCGAATCCACCGGAGGCCATCATGCGCAGATACTGCATTCGGGTGTAGGTGGGATCGCCGCTGAGTCGATCACCGACGCCGGCCTCCACCGACTGGCCGACCTTGCCGACCTCCTCGACGAGGGACTGCAGGTGACCCAGCCAGAAGTCGGTGGCGCCGTAAGAGAACCACGCGGCGAAGATCAGGCCGGCCGCCAGCCACAGCGTGCGGTAGCGGGTGGTTCCGGTCGCCGCGAACGCCGCCAACGCCACGATCGTGAGGATCGGGGTCATCTGATGGGAGACGGTGCCCGCCGCCACGATGACGACGAGGATCGCCTCGAGAGCCAGGGTGCGTCCCGCGCCGATGCCGGGTACGCGACCCGGGGTGCGTCGAAACGCGGTGAGCACACGTTGAATTCGCCCCTGTCCCAAGTCGGGAAGCGGTGCCCGACGCAACTGCCACAGCAGGGTCGCGAGGATGGCGGTGTAACCGATCAGGGCCATGGCCTGCGGTGCGAAGTAGTCCTGCTGATACCAGTTGAAACCGTGGTAGAGCAGCACCGACATCCACGCCAGGCGGGCGCGGCCGGTCACCGCGATCGCGATGGCGTAGACGCCGAAGGACATCACCACACCCGACACCAGTGGTGCCCACACCAGAACGCCGGTGACGTCCGGTAATCCGGCCGCGGTCTGGACGTGGGCGGCCATGCTGAAGAATCCGGCCCAGCTGAAGCGCGCGTCGATCTGGTCGGGGAGCGCGTGCCCCTGGGCGAGGATGCTGATGAAACCGCGGTGGACGAACGACGTCGGAATCGATGTCTCGCCGGTGGCGGCACCGACGAGCATCCCGTTGTAGACGACGGCGAGCACCGTCGAGGCCGACAGCACCAGCGGGTCGAGGCGGCGGGCGCGCAGCGCGGTGACGATCACCACCGCGAGCAGAGCCAGCCCGACGAAGTAATAGGCGTCCAGACCGGCGACGACACCGAATCGACCGACCCGCAACACGTCGAGCGACTCGGCGGCCACGACGAACAGCGCCAGTGCCACCACCAGTGCCACGAGGCTCCACGCCCGGCTGCGGGTCCACGTTCGACGACCGAGCCGCCAGGTTCCCGACCGGGTCGCCGCGGGCAGGGTGCGCCAGGTCCAGAGACACACCGCAAGTGTGGCCACCATCAGAATCGCTTGCGTGCGTAGCGGACTCCACCATTCGGCGATCATCGTGGTCTGCGCTGCGAGCACGGTGACCGACAACGAGATCGCCGCGGCGAGAACCGTCGACAACGCGCGGCCGGGAATCCGCAGCGCGATGACCAGTGGCAGGCCGGGCAGGGTGAGGACGCCGGCGAAGACGAGTACCGCGCGCACCCCGGCGCCGGCGACGTCGAGGTCGACCGCGGCGGCGATGTCGAGGAGGAGCAGCACCACCGCGAGGACCGCAGCCACCGACAGCGCTGCCCGCGGGGGGAAGCCGTACCCGACCGAGTGGCGATCGGTTCCGGTCGCGGCCTCGGATCGGTCTGTGGTCAGCGTCATACGGTCGATCCCGTCGGATGTGCACCGGCGTGGCCGGTACCGGTGCCGGGCATCGCCCGGCCGCGGCAGCGACGGTGGCCGCGCAAGAACAGGGCGGGTCCGGCGAAATAGCCGCGCCGTTCGAGTGTTCGCAGTTCGTCCGGCCATTGTTCCCGGGCGAAGGCCGAGACATTCTCCGACCCGGGGACCAGCAGCGCGCGCAGACCCGCGGGAATACGCCAGGCCAGTGCCAGGCCGTGCCGGGACAACGCCAGCTTGGTCAGCGACGCCGACATCCCGGTCCCGTATCCGTAACTCTGCGTGCGCAACTCGGCCATGTTGTCGCGGTGGTAGTGCGTCACCACGGCGTCCGGGCGGTACGCGATCGCCCATCCGGAAAGGATGACCGAACGCATCAGGTCGAGGTCCTCACCGCCGCGCGACGGGGTTCCCGTTCCGAGGCGTTCGTCGAACACCCCGGTGTGCGGCAGGATCTCGGCGGCGAGCGCCAGATTGTTCCCGCTGCCCAACTGGCCCGCGGTGTAGGGAAAGAAGAAGTTGTGCTCGCCGGCAACGCCCGCCGCGACGTGAGTCGGATGCGGGCGCAGCGCCCACACCGTGAGGTCTTCGCCCTTGTCGAACACCCGGGCGTCCTCGAACATCTGCTGCAGCTCGGTGAGGGATTCCACGCCCATCACGCGGCCGGTCACCGCACCGATGGTGCCGGTGGAATCGCGCACGAAGGTCTCCACGATCGTCGAAACCCAGTCGGGGCGGGGTTGGGCGTCGTCGTCGGTGAACGCGATGATCCGACCCGTCGCCGCGGCGATACCGGCGTTGCGGGCTGCGGAGATGCCCGGAAACGACTCGTCGACCACCCGCAGCCGCGGATCGTCGAAGTCGTCGAGGATCTGCCGGGTCCGCCCGGACGCCGGACGGTTGTCCACGACGATGACCTCGAGCGGCGAATAGTGCTGGGCCAGTACCGCTTCCACGGTGCCGGCGAGGAGGTCTCGTCCGATCGTCGGGATGACGACCGACACCATGTCGGAGCCGGTGAACGGTGCCCGCGTGGCCGTGACCGGGCCACCGCCACGCCGGGCTGACACCGTCCCCGCGGCGGTCACCGCCACGCCGAGAACCATGACGAGAAGCCGCGCGAGCGCCCCGAGGTCTCCGCGGAGCACCTGGCCGAGATACCGCAGGATCCCGGTGGGAATGGTCCGCAGGACGTAGGAGGTCTCCGCGGAGAACGCATCGTTCGTGCCGGCCATCCGGCGCAGCACGGCCTTCGACCGGCCCTCGTGCAGGCAGCGTCGGAAGAAATACCGCAGTGTCGCGCGGGACTCGGTGGCCGAGTGGTCGACCGCGAATCCGGCCCTCCGCACGATCCGACCGTCGGTGAACCGGCGGTGCAACTCGATGCCCATCAGCGTCTCCTCGCAACCGACCGGCAGATCCCCGACGCGCCCGAGTTCGCCGGCGAAGCCGCCGATCTCGACCAGTGCGGTACGCCGGACGGCCATCGCGGCGCCGATCGGATTGCGGATGTCAGCACCGTCGGGGGCGATACCCCGATAGTCGCAGCCGACCACCCAGCCGAACTCGTCGGGAAACCAGCCGGGAGCGCCGATGCCCGACCAGGCGGCCTCGACGCGCCCGCCGATGGCGAGGAGCGACGGGTCGCGGAAGGCTCGACGCACATCGGCGAGCCCGCCCGGCCGCAGCACCGCGTCGTCGTCGAGGAAAACCACGAGATCTTCTGTCGCGCAACGCAGGCCGGTGTTGCGGGCACCGGACAACCCACGGGTCTGTCCGTTGGGCACGACATCGATGCGTGCCGGGCGGTCGTGGACCAGGGTTTTCACCCGGTCCCCGAGCGCGTCGTTGTGGTCGGTGACCACCACGAGACGATCGGCGGGATGCAGTTGTGCGGTGACCGCATCGATCGCGCGTGTCAGCAGCGTCATGCGGTCGTCGGTGTAGCAGCAGATGACGACGCAGATGCCGTCGTCGTGCGGATGGGGATCATGCGGATGGGGTGCGGTCACCGGGTGTACTCCCTCGAATCCGGTCGGGTCGGGCTCGCGGATTCCGTGCCGCAGAGGGATTCGGTGCCGCTAAGGTGAGCCTAAGCTAGTGTAGTAGACCCTAACCCGGCGTCCCAATCGGCCGTCCGATGTTGGCACCGCGTGCCCGCATCGTGTCGCTGACGTGGGCGGATGCGCGCGATGCGGTCTTGATGTCGCTCGGCGATTAGACTGGACCGTCGTGATCACCGCGACCGACCTCGAAGTCCGAGCGGGCGCCCGGACCCTGCTGTCGGCGCCCGGCTCGGCGCTGCGCATCCAACCCGGCGACCGCATCGGGCTGGTCGGACGCAACGGCGCAGGCAAGACGACGACTCTGCGCATCCTGGCCGGGGAGACCGAGCCCTATGCCGGAACCGTCGTGCGCAGCGGCGAGATCGGGTACCTGCCGCAGGACCCCAAGGAGGGTGACCTCGAGGTGCTGGCCCGCGATCGGGTGCTCTCGGCGCGTGGGCTCGACTCGATCATGCGTCAGATGGAAAAACAGCAAGCGCTGATGGCCGAGGCGGCAGACGACAAGGTGCGCGACAAGGCGGTCGCGAAGTACGGGCAGCTCGAGGAGCGATTCTCCGCACTCGGCGGTTACGTCGCCGAGTCCGAGGCGGCGCGGATCTGCCATTCACTCGGCCTGCCCGACCGTGTGCTCGGTCAGCCGTTGCGCACCCTGTCCGGTGGCCAGCGACGACGAATCGAGCTGGCGCGCATCCTGTTCGCCGCTTCCGACGGTGCCGGGAAGTCGGACACGACGCTGCTGCTCGACGAGCCGACCAACCACCTCGACGCCGACTCGATCACCTGGTTGCGGGGATTCCTGCAGAACCACGAGGGTGGACTCGTCGTCATCAGCCACGACGTCGAGTTGCTCGCCGACGTGGTGAACCGGGTGTGGTTCCTCGACGCGGTGCGTGGTGAGGCCGACGTCTACAACATGGGGTGGAAGCGCTACCTCGACGCGCGTGCCACCGACGAGCAGCGGCGCAAACGCGAACGCGCCAACGCCGAGAAGAAGGCATCGGCGCTGCGCACACAGGCCGCCAAACTCGGCGCGAAGGCGACCAAGGCCACCGCGGCGCAGAACATGCTCAAACGCGCCGACCGCATGCTCGACTCCCTCGAGGAGGAGCGGGTGGCCGACCGAACCGCGAAGATCCGCTTCCCGGATCCCGCCACCTGTGGCAAGACGCCGTTGATGGCGTCGGGGTTGACCAAGAACTACGGCTCCCTGGAGATCTTCACCGGGGTGGATCTCGCGATCGACAAGGGCAGCCGCGTGGTCATTCTCGGTCTCAACGGTGCCGGTAAGACCACGTTGCTCAAACTGCTCGCCGGGGTCGAGACACCCGATCGGGGTTCCCTGGAACCCGGATACGGGCTCAAGATCGGCTATTTCGCGCAGGAACACGACACCCTCGACGACGGGGCGTCGGTGTGGGAGAACATCCGGCACGCCGCCCCCGATGCCGGTGAACAGGACCTGCGCGGCCTGCTCGGTGCGTTCATGTTCTCCGGTGCGCAGCTCGACCAGCCCGCGGGCACCCTGTCCGGTGGTGAGAAGACGCGCCTGACACTGGCCGGATTGGTGTCCTCGGCGGCCAACGTGTTGCTCCTCGACGAGCCCACCAACAACCTCGACCCGATCTCGCGGGAACAGGTCCTCGACGCCCTGCGCAGCTATACCGGGGCCGTGGTCCTGGTGACCCACGACCCCGGTGCAGCCGCCGCGCTCGATCCGCAGCGCGTGATCCTGCTGCCCGACGGCACCGAGGACCACTGGTCCGAGGAATATCAGGAACTCATCGAACTCGCCTGAGGACGAACACCAACACCGTCACCACAACACGGCGAGTAAGAAGTCTCAAAGGACGAGGGGCGGACCAAGGTTCACAGAAGTCGCGAAGCGCTCCATACCAACGATCCGTCCACCTGTTCCCAACCGCTTGACATCCGTTACGACCCGCCTTCTCGGCCGGCGCCCCGTCGGGCTCGACCAGCGGGTGGGCGTGCGCCGTCAGCGGGATTGCGTGTGCTGTCAAGGGGATTGCGCATACGGTCTGCGTTCTAGGAGCGGACCGCCCAGGCGATGATGTTGTCACGATACCCGAGGGGTGGACCGACGAACGGTCCACCGCATGTCACCAGGGCCAGGGTCTCCGGCCCGTCGAGGCGGTTGAGTTGTGCTGCGGGGAAAGCGTTTTCCTTATCCGCGGTCTGGACATCGCGGACCCGATACCGGACCTTCTCACCGCCGGCGGTCTGCACGGTGACCTCGGATCCCGGCATCAGCGAGCCGAACCGCGCGGCGAACCCTCGTCCCTGATCGACGTCGTCGATGTGCCCGGTGATCACCACCGTGCCCATTCCCGAGCCGGGTAACGCTGAGTCCACCCACCACCCGAGGTGGCCGACATCCTGGGGCGGCAGCAATGCGCCGGACGCATCGGTGGCCACTGATTCGGTGGGGGCGGTCTGACCGTCCGCGGTCACCGAGGTCGGGGCGGCCGGATCACCTGTTCGGGCACTGACCGGTGGACGCAGGTCAGACTGTGCCACTGTCGAACTGCCGGGTTCGGATGACGGCGTGGCGCTCGTCGCGCAACCGGTCAGGACCACTGCGGCGAGGCCGACCAGTAGAAGGGCGACCCGACGCAGCAGGCGTCGCGTCGGGTGGCCCGTTGTCACGATGGTCTTCACGGTCGATTCACCGGACCCGATGGGATCGATGAGAGCGGCACTCGGCCTGCCGGATTGCGAGAGCTGACATGACCGGCGCGGGTGTTGTAGACCGACTGGTCGGCTGTCTGGCCGCCGACCACATCGAAGGTGTATGTCAATCCGTCGTTGAGATAACCTGCGGGAGCTGCGATCTCGCGTGCGGTG
>NZ_MVPX01000217.1:0-1180 GCF_002043085.1 Gordonia sp. i37
ATCGAAGGTGTATGTCAATCCGTCGTTGAGATAACCTGCGGGAGCTGCGATCTCGCGTGCGGTGTAGCACCCGCCACGTACCCGCTTCGACGCGATGCCCTCGTCGTCGGTGGTGATCACACCGAGTCCCTGTCCGTCGCATGTCGCGACGGCGAACTGGGCTCCGGGCAAGGTGTGGCCGTCGACCCGGTCGCGCTTGGTGACCTGGAGCCAACCGAAGTTGTGTCCTCCGTCGGTGCGGGTGAAGGTGAACTGGTGGCTCACCGTCTGCCCGGCGACGATATTGACGGCGAACCCGCCGGAACCGAGGAGCCGATAGCCGGCCGGTACGTCGGTGACGGTGATGCCGTACGACCCCGGGTAATTGTTGATCGACGCCGGAAGCGGAATCGGTTGGCTGCCTGCCGGTCCGGCGAATTCGATCACCACTCCGGGGACCGGGTTGCCGGCGGTGTCTTTGGTGGTGAGGTTCAGCGTTCCCTGGCCGGCCGGCGGCGTCGGGGCGGGACTGCTGCTCGACGGCGCCGACGGCGGGACAGAAACGCTGGTCGACGCTGGTGTCGACGGTGGCGCGGGATCGCTTCCGGTGGTCGGTGGCGTTGTGGTTGCCGGTGCTGTGGTCTGTGTGGTGGATGTGATGAGCGGTGGGATGGTGGTTGTGGTGTCGTCTGCCGCGGCGATGCCCGCGGTCATGGTGGCTACGACGAGCGCCACCGACGGGAGTACAGCGGTTCCGATGACGCGGAAGTGCTTTTGGCTCATGATGTTTTCCGAGGTCTCCCCGACCCTGGTTGATGTGCGTGGTGCCGACGCCGGCATGGGGTGTGTCGCGCGACCCGGTCCGGTCGTTAGCCGTGCACAGCGAATGGGCGGTCGATGTCATTCACGCGGCAGACGTCACGACCGTCCGGTCGGACCCGACGGTATGGATGTCAGCGGGTCGTCCGGACATCGATGAGATGCACCGTAGATGTGACGGTTTCACCGGGGCTGAGGCCGAAGATGAAGTCCGTTGCACCGACGAGGACGAGTCCGACGGAAACGGTGAGGACCCGGACGCTGATGATGTCGGTCGGCGGTGGCAGGAAGCTCGTAGACGTAGGGTGGCTAAACCTCGATCCACCGATTTGCTTGTGATCGGTCGGTGAGGGATAAACGAAATGCCCTGTCTGAGGGACAG
>NZ_MVPX01000218.1:0-6605 GCF_002043085.1 Gordonia sp. i37
CCGCCACCCCGAACATACACAACACATTTCACGAGACATCAAAAAGCCGATCGGTGGATCGAGGCTAAACTGACCGGCTCGGCAGTAGCAGGGCCGACGCCGGCGCTGCGTGAACATCCGATCGCCGCGGTCAAGGCCATCGCGCCCCTCGTGGGATGGCCTGTGTGACAGTGGTTTCGATGATGAGTGCAACGCCTTTCATGCGGCCGCGAGCGACAGCATTCGGTGAGTACGTCCATGGTGCGGACTCGCGATCTCCCCGACCCGGAGTGGATCGTCTGGTCCCGACATGGGGAATATCCGTCGGGCCGAGGACATCGTTAGCGTCGCGCAGGAATGTTATGGACTCGTGATGCGGGCTACACCGTCGAGGGCCAATACGCCTTGCGGAGAATGCCTTTCACGAGCTTGCCGGTGGGAGTCCGGGGTAGGTCGTCGACAAAGTCGACCGAACGGGGCACCTTGTAGCCCGCGATCTTCTCGCGGGTGAAGTCGAGCAACTCGGCAGTGAGCTCATCGGATGGTGAGAACCCGGGCGCGAGTTGAACACACGCCTTGGCGACCTCGCCGAGATCGGGATCGGGGACGCCGATCACACCGACATCGAACACGGCGGGATGGGTGACGAGGACGTTCTCGGCCTCCTGCGGGTAGATGTTGACCCCGCCGGAGATGATCATGAAGGCCTTGCGGTCGGTGAGGTAGAGGTAGCCGTCCTCGTCGACGTAGCCGACGTCGCCGGTGGTCGACCAGTTGTCGTGCGCGGAGTGCCGCGCCTGCGCGGTCTTCTCCGGGTCGTTGTGGTACTCGAAGACGGCCTCCTCGCGCTCGAAGTAGACCAACCCGACCTCGCCGGTGGGCAGATCGTTGCCGTCCTCGTCGCAGATGTGCACCACGCCGAGTAGTGGCTTGCCCACCGAACCAGGATGATCCAGTGCCTCCTGGGGTCCGATGAACGTGGCTCCGGCCGCCTCGGTGGAGGCGTAGTACTCGTGGATCACCGGGCCCCACCACTCGATCATGGCGCGCTTGACCTCGGCCGGGCAGGGCGCGGCGGCGTGAATGGCGACCTTC
This sequence comes from Gordonia sp. i37, assembly GCF_002043085.1. Taxonomy (NCBI): domain Bacteria; kingdom Bacillati; phylum Actinomycetota; class Actinomycetes; order Mycobacteriales; family Gordoniaceae; genus Gordonia; species Gordonia sp. i37. The sequence continues at coordinate 1,075 of NZ_MVPX01000218.1, forward strand.
ATGCTCGAGACGTCGTACCGGGAGCGGACCTCCTCGGGCAGTTTCAACATGCGGATGAACATGGTGGGCACCCACTGGCTGTGGGTGACGTGGTAGGTCTCGATGAGCCGCAGGGCTTCCTCGGGTTCGAAGCGGTCCATGAACACCACGGTGCCGCCCACCGAATTGGTGGTGCCGCAATACCGCAGTGGCGCAGCGTGATACAGCGGCGCGGGGGAGAGGTAGGCGGAATTCTCGTCGAATCCGTACATCGGGGCGAACACCGCGGTGTAGGCGTCGGGGATCTCGTCGACCTGGCCTTGCGGCAGTGGGGTCTGGATTCCCTTGGGCCGTCCGGTGGTTCCCGACGAGTAGAGCATGTCGGTGCCGCGGGGCTGATCGGTTCGCGGCTGCGACGACGCGCTCGCGAGGACCTTCTCGTACGAGTCGAAGCCGGGCAGTTCGCCGCCCCAGACGAGTCGGTGTCCGGGTGCGGCGAGGGCGGGGAGTTCACCCGCACGCTCTACGGCGTGCGCCACCGACGCCCCCGCGAAGACAACCTGCGCGTTGGAGTCGGAGAGGATGTAATTGGTCTCCTCGGCCGTCAGGTGATGGTTGATCGCGGTGACGTACATGCCGCTGCGCAGCGCCGCCCAGTAGACCTCGAAGATGTGCAGGTCGTTCTCGGAGACCACGGCGATCGCATCCCCCGGCTCGAGACCGAGGGAGTGGAGATGATTGGCCAGGCGTGTGGAGTTCTCGTCGAGTTCTCGGTAGGTCAACTGCTCGCCGGTCGAGGCACGAATGACGGCGGGTTTGTCGGGGGTACGGGCGGCGAAGACTCCAGGGAACACGATCTCTCCTCATCGACGATGGCAACTGTAAGCAAGGTTATAGCGAGCGCTCACTCGGTAGGTCAGAATCTGTCCGAATCGCCCGAATCCGTTTATCGTCGTCACATGCCATTCGAGGTCCGCGTTCTGGGCGCGCTGGCGGTGCATGTCGACGGGGTCGAGGTGCCGTTGGGGGGCCCGCTGCCGCGAGCCCTGTTGTCGCGTCTGTTGATCGCGGGTGGCGAGGTGGTGTCGGCGTCGACGATCATCGACGATCTGTGGCATCAGAGCCCGCCACGGACGGCCACCGGAACTCTGCAGGCTTATGTCTCGACACTTCGACGCGTTCTCGAGCCGGCGCACGCACAGAAGTCGCCGGAGGTGCTCGTCCGCACCGGAAGCGGCTACCGATTGCTCATCCCTCACGACGCGGTGGATGCCAATGTCTTTGTCTGACAAGCGCAGCGAGGGCGCGCACTGCTCGAGTCCGGCGGCGCCGCGGCGGCGCGTGACATCCTCGCGCAGGCGCTGGCCCAGTGGCGCGGACCGGCGTACAGCGATATCGAGGGTTGGGGGTTCGCCGAGATCGAAGCCACGCGCCTCGCCGCGGTGCGAGCCGACGCCGTCGACGACCACCTCGCCGCGACGAGTGCATGTGGCGACCACGAGTCGGTCATCGTCGAGTTGTCCGCCCTCCTGCGTGCCGATCCGCTGCGGGAGAAGCGCTGGGAACTGCTCGCTCTGGCGCAGTACCGTGCGGGTCGGCAGGCGCAGGCATTGGAGAGCCTGCGGACTGCGCGCGGCGTGCTCGCCGACGAGATCGGCGCCGATCCCGGACCGTCGCTGGTGGCCCTGCAGGAAGCCATCCTGCGACACGATCCCGGTTTGATCGTCGACGTGGAGCACGACGCCCGCGCTCGTCTGGGACGTCACATCCCGGTCGCGCTCACTTCCTTCGTCGGGCGGCGCGACGACCTCGCCGACATCGAGCGCGCACTAGGAACCGATCGACTGGTGACGCTCACCGGACCGGGCGGCATCGGCAAAACACGTCTGGCGATGGCGGTTGCCGCGGCGCGCTCCGACCACGACGGTCCGTGGTTCGTCGAGGCCTCGGGCACCCGGGATCACGACTCCCTCGTCGAGGCCACGACGCGCGTGCTCGGCGTCACCGCGAGCGGTGGAGTCGACGTGCTCACCGCACTGCTGAGCTCGCGGCGAACGCTACTCGTCCTCGACAACTGTGAGCACGTGGCAGGCGAGGTCGCGAAGCTCGTCCTGGCGCTGCTGACCGGATGCCCGGCGTGCGGGTGCTCGCCACCAGCCGGGTGCGGCTCGGTGTTCCCGGTGAGCATGTCCACGTTGTCGGACCGCTGCGCGAGGCCGCAACACTGTTCACCGAACGCGCCCCTCGCGCTGCGGGTACCGAGGATCCGGCCGACATCGTCACCCTGTGTCAGGCTCTCGACAATCTGCCTCTGGCAATCGAACTCGCTGCCGCGCGGACCTCGATGTTGTCGGTGCGACAACTGCACCACCTGTTGATCGATCGCTTCGCACTGCTGCGCACCGCGCGAGCCGCGTTACCGGGTACGGCAGGTGAGCGTCACTCGAGCATGTACGCCGCCATCGAGGGGTCCTACCGTGCCCTCGACGAATCGCAACGGCGGTTGTTCGAGGCGCTGACGGTGTTCGCAGGCGGATTCGATCACGAAGCAGCCGAAGCGGTGACCGGACACAGGTCACGTTTGCTCGGTGACCTCGAGGCGCTCATCGACTCCTCGATGGTGACCGTCCTCGGTGGCGACCCGCGGCGCTACCGCATCCTGGATACGCTGCGCGAGTTCGCCGTCGACCATCTTGATGAATCCCGCGCCGCCGCCTTGCAAGCAGCGCACCTGCGGTGGGTGCGCGCGATGAGCGCCGAGGTCGATGCGGGACTGCGCGGTCCCGACACCCTTGCCTGGACGCGTCGTCTCGACGCCGAGATGCCCAACATTCATGCGGCGCTGGCGCGGTGCCGCCACGCCGACCCGGCGGCGTACACGCAGATCGTCGGTGGCATCTTCTGGTACTGGTACCGTCGCGGCCACGTCGACGAGGGGCTGCGAATGCTGCGACCGGCCCTGACGGTGGCCGACGACCCCGGCATTCCCGTTGTCGACAGGCTGCGTGCGCTGTGCGGCGCGCTCGTGATCGCCTATCTCGCAGGTGATCTGGATGTGCTGCGCGACTCGATGGGGCGTCTTGACGCGACTCTGTCCAGCGCGCCACTGGACATGACCAGTCGTGACGACCGTCTTGCCCACGCCGATGCCGCGGTGACCCTGGGATTCTTCCAGGGTGGTGCCGGTGCGGTCGAGTCCGGCATCGCCCTGGCTCGCGGCGCCTTGTCGGTGGCGACGTCCGACGGGCTGCCGCAGGTCGCGGCGGAGGCCCGGATGGCGCTCGGCGCCGCGTGTTTTCGCGCCGGTGATCACGATGCGGCCGATGACGAACTCGCCCTGGCGGTCGAGCTCGGGTGCGAGTGCGGATACGACTGGTTGGTCGCCTCGGCGTTGTGGATCCATGCCAAGAACGACATCGCGCGCGGCCGGGTGCACGGCCCGGCACAGGAGAAGCTGACCGAGATGATCGCGGCCTGCGAACGGATCGACGATCTGACGTCCTGGATGGTGGCCGTCTACACGCTCGCCTACGTCGAGTTCGTCCGGGGCGAACACGAGGCCGCCGCCTGTCTGCTCGGGGTGGCCGAGCACCACGGTGCGGTGACCGGATATCGGCCGGAGCGGATGGACATCATCGATCTCGCCTCGTACGGACACGAGATGACCGAGGGGATCGACGCGCAGGTGCTGGGGGAGGGGATGGCGACGGGTCGTGCGCTCGAGCGCGCCGCGGTCGCCAAGCTGATCCGCGAACGCGTCGCCGCGGTGGGCCGGAATCCCGCGATCGGGTAGATCGCGGATATGAGCGGAGATCAGTTCTCGCCGGCCGGGTTCGCCGTGGCCGGGTCGCTCTCCAAGTGATTTACCAGTGCCACCGATCATGCTGTCGGCACCGAGTTCTCCGTCATCGGAGGGCCCCGATCCGCCGAGGACACAGCCATGACCATCGAGAACTCACCATCCGCGGAGTCGACGGGTGTCGACCCCGGCCGTCGGAGAACCGACGATCTCTCCCCCGACCCCGCGTTGCCGACCAACCGGGTACAGATGATCGGGTCGGCCCTCGTGGTCGGCGCGATGAGCTGGGGCGTCGCACTCACGTGTCTCGACGGTGTGGACGGGTTCGGTGCCCCCTCACTCCTCACCGGGATCGCTGCGCTGATGTTCCAGGCGGCGCTACTGGGGTTGCTGCACCTGCAGTACCGCGATCGGGCCATGACCGGTAAGGGTGGCGCCGCGCGGGTGGCGCGTATCGGATACACGGCGCAGGCCGTGGTGCTCGCCGGCGCGATGGTCTCGACCACGCTCGACGCGTTCTGGCTCATCCAGGGGTCGCTCGTGTGGACAATGTTCGACTCGTGCTGGCCGTTGTCGATGCTCGGCATGCTGATCATCGGCATTCGCGTCGCGATCGTCGGTCGTTGGCATGGCGCTCTGCGGTGGCAGACGCTGTTCGCGCAGAGCTGGCTGGTGTGGGGAATCCCGTTGTCGGCGTTGGGGTTCGTCGGTTCAGTACTCGGCGGTGCGCAGATCGTCCTCGGGTATGGGGTCCTCGGCGGGCTGCTCGTCGCGTGGCCCGCCCGGGGACGAACGGCGTCGACCGCGTGGTCACACGACAGGTGACTCCTCCTGCACGGGCGGCGGGGATCAGGCGACGCTGCGGCGCAGTGCTGCCTCGATGGCGTCGCCGACCATGGGGTCGCCCACCGTGAGCCGGAAACCATGTGTGCCACAGACCTTGCCCTGAATTCCCGATCGGGTCAGCAGGTGGTCGAGGGTGAGTCCGTCGGGGCCGGGGACGTAGACGAAGTTGGCCTCACCGGCCAGCGTGGGGTAGCCCAGTTGCTCGAGTTGCGCTGCCAGCCGAGTGCGCTCGGCGCGGACGGCTCCGACCCGATCGCGGATCTCACCGTCGGCGCCGAGCACCGCCGTCACCGCGGCGGCGGCGGTGGTGCTCACCGCGAACGGCAACTCGCGTCTGAGGATCCCCGCCATCGCCTCGTGACCGCCGAATGCGTAACCCGCGCGCAGTCCGGCCAGACCGTAGGCCTTCGAGAACGTGCGCAGCACCACGAGGTGCGCACGTCGCGAGATCAGGTCGAGCACGTCGGGTGGCGACGAGCAGTACTCCACATATGCCTGATCGAGCACCACTCGGGTCGACACCGGAATCCGGGCGAGCAGGTCGGACAATGCGTCCGCGTCGACGGTGAGTCCGGTCGGATTGTGCGGTGAGCACACGATGACCGCTGCGGTGTCGGGTCCGATCGCGGCGGTGAGCGCCTCCAGGTCCGGGCGACCGCCGGCGTCGAGCGGCGTGGTGCGCAGGTGGCCGCCGATCATGCCGGCCAGGAGTGCGAATCCGTCGAAGGTCGGTGCAGGCGTGAGGATCACCGGCGACGAGATCCCGCGGATGCGGGCGCGCTGCACCGCATCGGCGAGGATGGCGTGGGCCAGGGCGGTCGCGCCCGGCCCGACGCTCACCTGGGCGGGGTCGAGTCCGATGTGTGCGGCGATCGCGCGGCGTGTGGTGTCGGCTCCGAATTCGGGA
>NZ_MVPX01000219.1:0-14880 GCF_002043085.1 Gordonia sp. i37
CCCCCGCCGCCACCGAGGGCGGTGGCGGCAGGTGTGACTCGTTGAGATCGCAGCGGATCACGAGCGGCCCGACCACCGCACGGCGGTTGCCGCGGCGAAATCGCCGGCGTGAGCGAAGGCCGCCATCATGATCACATCCGAGTCGCGCAGGCGTCCGCTGTCGATCAGTGCGTCGAGTGTCATCGGGATGCCCACGGCGAACAGGTTGCCGCACTCCTCGAAGGTGTCGGGATGCCGCTCGGCCGGAAGTTCCAGTGCCTCACGCCAATTGCGTAAGAAGATGCGGTTGGGTTGGTTGGTGATCAACCAGTCGAGATCGCGGGGTCGGATGTCGATGGCCGTGGCGGCATCGATCGCCACCTCGGGGACGAGCCGATTGCCGCGGGTCAGCACCTTGGCGATCTTGGACTCGGTGAAGCCGACGTGGATCTGCCCGGGTCCCGATTCCCAGTACTTGCGGGCCGGCTCGGACACCGCGGTCATGTCCGCCGAATACTCACCGTGCGAGCGGCACAGCGTGGTCAGCACCGGATTGGCGCCGTCGCCGAGCACCAGGGTCGCGACCGCCGCGCCGTCGCCGGGGATGGCGGCCTGCGCCTTGGTGCGTACCTGCTCTTGTGTGAAGATCTGTCCGGCACTGTTCTGGGCCAGGGCGAGCAGTGCCGTGCCCCCGCCGCGGGCACGCAGCAGCGCTCCGCCGACCTCGATCATGTGCAGGAAGGCGGCGCACCCACCGTTGTGCACATCGAGGACCGTGGTGGGGCGCAGACCCAGACGGTGGACCAGTTCACCCGCGCATCCGCGCACCGGGACCTCCGGCAGTTGGCTGTGGGTCACCACGATGTCGACGTCGTCGAGATGGCCGGGGCCGTGACGCGCGATGAGTCGTTGCGCCGCGGCCACCATCATGTCGGCGTTGGACTCGTCGGCGTCGGCATGATGGCGGTGGGCGGGTGCCCGGAACATGACGTTGTCGGCGAGGTCGTCGTCGAGTGCGAACTGCGCGAAGTAAGCTGCCGGTACCCGATTCTCGGGGCGGTATGTCGCGACGTCGCCCAGGTACAGGTCGGTCGGCTCGGCATGTGCGGTCATCGTCTCATCCATTCGGGGGTCAGCGGCAGGCCGGTGCGATGGCGGCGTTCGGCGATGGCGGTGAGATTGTCGAGTTCGACCTGATGGCCCGCGGCGAACATGTCCCACAGATCGCCGACCCACTCCTCACGACCGGGCGGGACGGTGTCGGGGAAGGGATTGCGGTCGTAGAACGGATGGCGGCAATTGGTCCACAGCACGACTGATCCCGGCCGGTTCAGCACGAGGTGGGCGTCGACGACCCGCATCAGATAGATCATCCAGAGGTGATCGGGTTGGTCCCAGGCACAGTGGTAGTCGACGGTCATCGCTCCCGGGTCGGCGACGGTGCGGACATAGATGGCGGTGTCGGTATTGAGCCGGTCGGTACCCACCCACAGCCCGACGGTCTCGGTCCGGCGCAGATCCCTTGTGCTGTAGGTCCATTCCTCCAGAGATCGGGTGTCGGAAAGCCAATCGAACAGTTCTCGCGGCGGTGCGTCGACGTATCCGTGCACGGTGCAGAACTCGCCGTAGATCTGATCGTGCGGATACACCGACCGCACCCGGTCGACGAGCATCGGGGTGCTCTGCGCACGCGAATGCGTCTCGACCCGGATGACGCCGGGCAGCGGTTCGGCGGGATCGAGATCGGAGAGAGCGCCCGTGGTATCGGTGGTCATCGAACTCCTCTGCGTAGGGGGTGAAACGGCGGGATCTCGTCGGGATCGGTGTCGACGACGAGGCAGGCTGGGCCGGGCCGCGTGAGCACGTCACGGGTGGCCGCGTCGAGGTCGCGAGGATCGGTGACCCGCCGGACCGGCAGGTCGGGAAACATCGCCGCGAGCCCGGCCGCGATATCGGTGGGACCGAAGGTGTTGAGCCCCGGCGTATCCGGGAAGAAGATCCGTTCCCGGGTGACGCACATGCCATGCGCATTGTTGTTCGCGACGACCAAGGTCATCGGTGCCCGGTGTTCGATCGCGGTGTGGATCTCCATGCCGTGCATCAGGAACGATCCGTCGCCGGCGATGACGACTGTGCGTGTAGCGCTCCGGACATCGTCGGCGCCGGCGATCGCCACCCCGACGCCCGCCGCGATCGCATGACCCATGCCGCCCATACCGAGGGCGATCGCGAATCGCCCACGCCCGAACGGAAGATGGTGCACCGCAGCCGCTCCGATGTTTCCGGCATCGGCGAAGACGACTGCGTCATCGGGCAGCTGCCTACCGACGGCGTCGATGACCGCGCTCATCCGCGGCAACGCAGAGCCGGGGTCGAGGTCGGGGAGGAGCTCCACGGCCCGCCGATCGAATCGAGTGTCGTCCGGACCGCGCCGGGTACCGATTCGACGGCGTAGCTGCTCGACGAGGTCGGACACGGCGTCGGCGAGGTGCCCGCACGGAATGTGCTCGGTGCCGGGAAGTCTCGGGGCGTGGGCGCCGAGGTGGATAACCGTGCGGGCGGCGAGGAACTCGTCGAGGCCGGCACGGTCGGTCAGGGTCATCCGGCAACCGAGCACCAGGCAGGTGCGCGCGTCGGCGATCGCACGCGACGCGGACGGATGACCCATCACCCCGGTCACGCCGGCGCATCCGGGTCCCGCGACGTCGCGCCCGCCCGGGGCGACGACCACCGAGGCGCCCAGCAGGTCGGCGAGCGCGTGGACCGGAGCCGACAGCCCGGCACGCGAGGCCTCGTCACCGACCCAGATGCAGACCCGACCGCGATCGGCCACCAGGCGATCGATCGTCGCGGTGAGGTCGGGAACGGCCGGCGGCTCCACCGGTCGACGCGATGGTGGGTCATGGTCGGAGTGGTGCTCGGCGGCAATGTCTTTCGGAATCACGATCACCGCGGGCGACGATCGCTGCAGCGTCTGCATGGCCTCGTCGAGGACTGTATCGATCTCGGTGGCCGACCGCACGACGCCGACACTTCCGGCGACCCCGGACAACGTGGCACGCAGATCGATGGTGTCCGGGGGATCGAGCATGTCCTGGAAAGCGCCGCATCCGACGGTTGCGGTGGCCGGCGCGCCGATCACGGTGAGGACGGGCACCCGGCTGTCGTACGACTCGGCCAGCGCCGCAACCACATTGAGTGCGCCGCCACCGGAGGTGGTGAACACTGCGGCGGGACGCGCGAAGATCCGGGCGACGCCATCGGCCATGGCCGCCGCGGCGAACTCGTGTTTGGCGATCACCGGCCGGGTCCGGCCGGCGTGGACGGCCGCGTCGAAGAGCTCCTCGATGTTCGCTCCGTGCACGCCGAAGATCGAGGTGATCCCTTCGGCGTGCAGGCGCTCGACGATGTGGTCGGCGACCCTGCGGTCCCGACATCGACTGGTCATAGGTGTCAGCGGGTGCTCAGGAAACGGTCCATGGTGCGCTCGGCGAGTGCGGTGATGGTCAATGACGGGTTGACCAATCCCACCGCGCCCGGGGCGAACGAGCCGTCGACGACGTAGAGGTTGTCATACCCGCGGACTCGGCCCTCGGCGTCGGCAGCCTGCCCGACGACGACCCCGCCGAGCCCGTGGAACGTTGCGCCGGAACCGAATCCGGAGAGCCGGTCGTAGATCGGGATGCCGTTGGCCGGGTGGCCGAATCGCGTCTCGGTCCGCTGATGGAAGTGCTGGGCGAAGGCGATCGCGCGGCGGTCCAGGACGCTGGAACCTTCGGGGTACGGGTAGTTCAGCTGCGTCGCGCCGGTGGCGTGGTCGTAGTCGATGGTGCCGCGCTCGTCGGTGTGCACCTGGATCAGGTGTGTGGTCGCCAACGAGCCCGCGGGTGCGGGGAAGGGGCTGGCCTGATAGATCATCGTGGCCGGTCCACCGGGCAGCCGGTCCTCACGGATGCGGGCATAGCCCGGACCGCCCTGGATCGGCCCGTGCTGGTCACGGAGCGCGGTGCGCACGATGAGGAAGTCGCCGTTGCCGCCGAAGCCGTTGCCGATCTTCGGCGACAGCCGGGGGAGCGTGCCCTGTGCGCGGGCCCGGACCAACAATGACGTGGTGTGGTAGGAGCCCGCGGCCATGAATAGATGGTCGGCTTCGGCGGTGACGACGCGGACCGTACGCCGCGCGTCGTCGATCAGCCGGGCCCGCACGATATAGCCGAGCCGCCGTGAGCGTTCCCGGATCTCGAAGACCTCGTGCATGGGTTTGATCGTCACGAATCCGGTCCGCTCGGCGGCGGGTAGGTAGTTGTGATCGACGGAGTTCTTGGCGCCGCTGTTGACGCCGTAGGACAGGTCACCGATCGAGACGCCGGGCTTGGCGCGTCCGGCGAGTTCGGCACGCACCCGATCCCAGTCGATGGCGTACTCCACGAATTGCGGTGCGATTCCGTAGCGTTCGAGGATTGTCAACCAGGAACGCGCGCCCACGTAGTTGGGGTGGGCGAGGATGTCGTCGGGCAGGCCCGAGGTGTTCAGCATCTTCCGGGCCCGCGGGTAGTACTCGGCGGCGAGCTCGTCGTAGCCCGTGCCACCGGGGAACACGGTCTCGAAATCTGCCTTGTCGGGCTGGAGGGTGAACGCGCCGAACACCAGGGAACCGCCGCCGACGCCCGCGCCGTGCACCGACTCGATGCCGTTGCCGCGGATGGTGTCGAGAACGCCGGGATAACGCTGGGTGGGTACCCGACCGACGCTCGAGATCCCGGCGGTGTCGTCGAACCACGCGGCACGGCGGTCGGGTCGGTCGAAGGTCGCGAAGGTGTTGCCGTCGGGGCGGATCGGCCAGCGGCGCCCCCGCTCGAACACCGTGGTCGTGATCCCGGCCTCGCCCAGTCGAAGTGCGGCCACCGCACCGCCGAAGCCGCTTCCGATGACGATCGCGGTGGCGCCGGGAGCCGGTGCTACCGGCGCGGCCGATGCCGGTGTCCCCGACGGGGAACCGAGTACGGCGGGCCCGAGTACGGCGGCACCGAGCGCGCCGGCCCCGGCACCGCGCAGCACGGAACGTCGGCTGATCGCAACCGAAGAAGAATCTGAACGCATCCTGTGAAGATAGCCAGAAAATTAGGCCAGGCAAACCTTTGCTGACCGAGGGTGATCTACTTCACAGCGATTCGCTCACTGGGCCCGCGGGGGCGCCCCGCGACACGCGGACCGACTCCTCGACGAGGTCGAGTACATCGTGGAGATCATCGGTGGGCTGACCGGTCGCCAGCCGGGTGATGAGCCCGTCCAGCACGAGGTCGAGATACTTCACCAAGACCTCCGCGGGCACATCGTCACGAAGGCGGCCGGAGGCGCGCCCGCGTTCGAGTCGGGCGAGCGTGGCCTTCTCCACATCCGCCGAATGCGACATCCAGGCATCACGAAAGCTCTTGTCCGTCCGCAACTTTCGTGCGATCTCCAGACGCGTGCCGAGCCAGTTGAAATCCTGGGGACGGGCCAGCACATCGCGCATCACCTGCACGAGGCCCTGTTCGGCTGCCACGTCGGCCATGCGCTCGGCGTCCTCGGACGCCAGTGCCAGGAACAGGGCTTCCTTGTCACGGAAATGATGGAAGATCGCGCCGCGGGACAGCCCCGTCGATTCCTCGATGCGTTTGACGGTGGCACCGTCGTATCCGTACTCGGCGAAACAATGCCGCGCGCCGTCGAGAATCTCCCGACGACGCGCGGCAAGTCGGTCATCGCTGACCTTGGGCACTTGAGTTGCTCCTCGTTCTCGAGCGGGTGCCTCAGCCCTTGATCATGTTCCGCAGCACGTACTGCAGGATGCCTCCGTTGCGGTAATAGTCGGCCTCACCGGGGGTATCGATGCGCACCTTGGCGTCGAACTCGATCGCCGAGCCGTCCTCCTTGGTGGCCGTGACGTGCACGGTCTCCGGGGTGTCACCGGAGTTCAGTGCCTCGATGCCGGTGATGTCGAACGTCTCGGTGCCGTCGAGCCCGAGTGACTTGTGCGACTCGCCCTCGGGGAACTGCAGCGGGATGACACCCATGCCGATCAGATTCGAGCGGTGGATGCGCTCGAAGCTCTCGGTGATGACGGCCTTGACGCCCAACAGGCGGGTGCCCTTCGCGGCCCAGTCACGCGAGCTGCCGGTGCCGTACTCCTTGCCACCGAGGACCACCAGCGGGGTGCCCTGCGCCGCGTAATTCTGTGCGGCGTCGTAGATGAACGACTGCGGTCCGCCCTCCTGTGTGAAGTCGCGGGTGTAGCCGCCGGTGACGTCCACGAGCTGGTTGGCCAGGCGGATGTTGCCGAAGGTCGAGCGGATCATGACCTCGTGGTTGCCACGACGGGCGCCCAGCGAGTTGTAGTCCTTGCGTGCGACCCCGTGCTCGTCGAGGTACTGCGCGGCCGGCGTGCCCGGCTTGATGGTCGAGGCGGGGGAGATGTGGTCGGTGGTGACCGAATCACCCAGCTTGGCCAGCACACGAGCGCCCTTGATGTCGGCGACGGGCTCCGGCTCGGGGGTCATGCCCTCGAAGTAGGGGGGCTTGCGCACATAGGTCGACTCGTCGTCCCATTCGAAGGTCTTGCCGTCCGGGGTCGGCAGGTTCTGCCAGCGCTCGTCACCCTTGAACACGTCGGCGTAGTCCTCGGCGTACTGCTCGGCCGAGATGGAGCTCGCGATGGTCTCGGCGATCTCCTCGTTGGTCGGCCAGATGTCGGCGAGGAAGACGTCGTTTCCGTCCTGGTCCTGGCCCAGCGGATCGGACTCGAAATCGAAGTCCATCGTCCCGGCCAGCGCATAGGCGATGACCAGCGGCGGCGACGCCAGGTAGTTCATCTTGACGTCGGGGTTGATGCGGCCCTCGAAATTGCGGTTGCCCGAGAGCACCGCGGTCGCCGTGAGGTCGTGGTCGTTGATCGCCTTGGAGATCTCCTCGGGCAGCGGGCCCGAGTTGCCGATGCAGGTGGTGCAGCCGTAGCCGACGAGGAAGAAGCCGAGCTTCTCCAGGTAGGGCCACAGGCCGGCCTTGTCGTAGTACCCGGTCACGACCTGCGAGCCGGGTGCCATCGAGGTCTTGACCCACGGCTTGGAGGTCAGACCCTTGTCCACGGCCTTCTTCGCGAGCAGACCCGCGCCGAGCATCACCGACGGGTTGGAGGTGTTGGTGCAACTGGTGATCGAGGCGATCGTGACGATGCCGTGGTCGAGGATCATGGTTCCGCGCTCGGCCGACTCCACCGTCACCGGCTTCGACGGACGTCCCTCGGCGCCCTTGGAGGCGTTGTGGGCGGGCTCGTCGGAGAACGACAGCTTGGCCGCGTCCGGGGAGGTCGACGGCGAATCCGAGGCGGGGAAGCTCTCCTCGTTGGCCTCGTCGACACCGTTGAGCTGTGGGGTGTTGCCCTCTTCGACGTAGTTGTGGATGTCCTTGCGGAAGGCGTTCTTGGCGTCCCACAGCTCGATACGGTCCTGCGGGCGCTTGGGACCCGCGATCGACGGGACGACGGTCGACAGGTCGAGCTCCATGTACTCCGAGTACTGGGCCTCCGGCGCGTCCTTCTCCAGCCACATGCCCTGTTCCTTGGCGTACGCCTCGACGAGGGCGAGTGTCTCGGCGGACCGGCCGGTGAGCTTGAGGTAGTTGATGGTCTCACCGTCGATCGGGAAAATCGCGCAGGTCGAACCGAATTCCGGGCTCATGTTGCCGATGGTGGCGCGGTTGGCCAGCGGCACCTCGGCGACGCCGTTGCCGTAGAACTCCACGAACTTGCCGACCACGCCGTGCTTGCGCAGCATGTCGGTGATGGTCAGCACCACGTCGGTGGCGGTCACCCCGGGCTTGGCGGCACCGGTGAGTTTGAATCCGACGACCCGGGGGATAAGCATCGAGACCGGCTGGCCGAGCATCGCGGCCTCGGCCTCGATGCCGCCGACGCCCCAGCCGAGGACGCCGAGGCCGTTCTCCATGGTGGTGTGTGAGTCGGTGCCGATGCAGGTGTCGGGGTAGGCGACCCCGTCGCGCACCATGACCGACCGGGCGAGGTGCTCGATGTTGACCTGGTGCACGATGCCGGTGCCCGGCGGCACGACGCGGAAGTCGTCGAATGCGCCCTGACCCCAGCGGAGGAACTTGTAACGCTCCTCGTTGCGCTGGTATTCGATCTCGACGTTGCGCTCGAAGGCCTGGGCGTTGCCGAACGCCTCGATGATGACCGAGTGGTCGATGACCATCTCGGCCGGTGCGAGCGGGTTGACCTTGTCCGGGTCGCCGCCGAGTTCCTTGACGGCGTCACGCATGGTGGCCAGGTCGACCACGCACGGCACGCCGGTGAAGTCCTGCATGATCACACGGGCCGGGGTGAACTGGATCTCGATGCTCGGCTCGGCCGAGGGATCCCAGTTCGCGATCGCGTTGATGTGCTCGGTGGTGATGTTCGCGCCGTCCTCGGTGCGCAGCAGGTTCTCGGCGAGGACCTTGAGAGCGTAGGGAAGCTTGTCGGTGCCCTCGACCGCGCTGAGCCGGTAGATCTCGTAGGAGTTGTCGCCCACCTCGAGGGTGCCGCGCGCGCCGAACGAATTGATACTCACGTGTAATCCACTCTCCTCTGGCCGGCGGGCTGCGCCGGCGTGTGCGTGACGTCCCGGGCGACGGTCTCCGGGACGGCTGCGTACTTCATCGGCGAACTGACCGGCTCGTCGACTCTGACCATCCACCCGACGGGCTGCGTCGGGGTCGTGCTCGATGCTTCATCCAGCGACGTTTCATCCAGCGACCGCGGGGTTTCCGCGGTGACGTAATCCAGTCTAACAGTACGGGCGTACTGCTAACAAGGACCGTCCACCGGCGCGTGCGACGCGGACCCCCAGATGCTCACGACTTCCTCATTCTGTCGTACCGTTCTGATCGGGGTTCGGTGAGCATCCACCGACGACCGCACATTTAATGATCGCGAAACGTGGTGGCCACCGAGACCGGTGCGCACCATCCTGCTCGAGGAAGCGGAGACGATGAATCCTGGTCCGGCCACCGACGGCGCCCAGATACTCGCCGCACCCGGCACGACCGTTCTCGCGGCGCCCGCCTCCTCCTACGACACCCAAGGTGTCACCGCCACCACCGCCCCCGGTGGCGTCGACCTGACCGCGATCGCCGCCGACCTCCGTGACGATCACGTCTACAGCGAGGACCCCGCGCAGATCGGCGCCCTCAAACAGGTCGTGGCGCATGCCCAGGCCGACGGGCACGACATCAATCTGGTGGTGCTCAAGCAGCAGATGCCCACGTTCACGATGTATCGCGACATCGCCACCGAACTGCAACAACACGTCGGCGGGACGGTGCTGGTCTTCGGTCCCAATTCGGTGGGCAGTGCGTCGCCGGAGTTCAGCCGGGTCAACCTCGAGGACGCCACCGACAATCTGACGCTGTCGAATCCTCCGCAGGCCGCACAGCAAATGGTGGACGCGATCACCAAACCCGGGGTCGACTGGACGCTGGTCACGATCGTGCTGATCGCCGTCGTCGTCATCGGGGCGATCGTCGGCCGCATCCGGAGTCTGCGGCGTCGGGACCGCGGCGCGCAGACATCCCCAGCAGATCTCAGTCACGGCGCCGGTGAGGAGTCCGCGACGGACGAGAAATCCCCCTCCGGAGCTGTCGCGTCCGGCTCGGGGAACGACTCCTAGGACGGCCTCCGGGGTCCTGCACACGGTGGCCGAGCTGCACGCGGCGGGTCTTCGGCGCCGTCCTCGGGGATGGTCTCGGTGTCACCCGAAGGGTTGACGCTTCGGCAGCGGCGTCCGTTGCCAATTCGATACCAACCCAACCTGTCGGACTTTGAGCAGTTCACAGCATCGGCGCAGGTAATCACGTCTTTGTAATTCGTTGCACCCGTTTTCTCCTGTGGCAAATGTGACGTACGGTTCCAATGTCACGTGTGGTGTACATGTCCATCAATGCGCCATATGTGATGCGTGTTGCATCGTCGGCGTCGTGCGCCGCGCGGGGTTGCAGACGCTGTTCGTGCCACGGATGACCACATCCGCTGACAGACGGCGAGGGAGTGCCAGTGAGGCGAGGGACCACAGGAGTGGGCCGCAGGGCGGCGCGCCGATGGGCGTCGTTGGCGACGTCGCTCGTCGCGGCGACCGTCGGGCTGGTTGCCGTGATGGGTCCGGCGGCGGCCGCACCGACCACCTCGCGCGCCCCGAGCTCGCCGGTATCGGCGCTGATCAATCAGATCGCCCAGGTCAACCAGAATCTCAGCGACCTCGACAACGCGGTCGCCGCCCGGCAGGAGGCGGCCAACCACGCCGTCGTCGACTATCAGAACGCGGTCGCCGCGCAGCGTCTCGCCGCCGTGGCCGCCGACGACGCCCAACAATCACTGGGTCGTGCAACCCGGGCCACCGAGGCCGCCCAACGCGAGTTCGACCAGTTCGTCCGCTCGGTCTATCGGACCGGCGGGAACGAGGGCACGCTGACCGAGTACCTCTCGTCGTCGGACCCGCAGAAGGTGCTCGACCGCGTCACCGTCATCAATCAGCTCGGCCGCGACCAACAGCAGACCATCCGGCGCTTGCAGGTGGCGCGTAATCAGCAGGCCAACCAGGTGGCGGCGCTGCAGGCGACGAAGCGCCAGACCGCCTACGCGGCGCAAAGCGCCCAGACCCGCCGCGACGATGCCGTCGCCGCGGTGTCGGCGGCCCGCGGCGCGATCGCCGACCAACAGCGCAAACGAGCCACCCTGGTCCAACAACGCAACGCGGTCCAGACCCAACTCGACAAACTGCGCGGGACGGCGCGCCCGACGCAGGTCGACGCCCCGGCGCCCGCGGATCTGCTGACCGGGCTGTTCCGCAATCTGCCGGGCCAGGCGCAACCCGGCCCGGTGACCGTCAGCCCCACCCAGGCGGCCGGGGACAACGACGCCATGCAGGTTGCCGCCGAGGCCGCCGCGCGACTGGCCCTCGACGTGACCCAGAAGGTCCTCTCCGGGCTCGTCGGCCAGCAGCAGGTGCCGCATTCGGAACTGCTCGACGAACTCGGACTCGGCGGAGCGGGGCTGGGCAGCGACGGCGGTGACACCCTGAGCTCGCGCCTGGGTTCGGGCAGCCTCGGGCAGCTCTTCGGCAGCTCCGGCGGAGGTGGAGGCGGCGTCGTCCGCCCGGGACTGCGAGGCCCGCAGGCCGTCGAGATCGTCGTGAACCGCGCGTTGTCGCAGCTGAACGTGCCCTATGCGTGGGGCGGTGGTGATGCCAACGGGCCGACCCAGGGCATCCGCGACGGCGGCGTCGCCGACAGCTACGGCGACTACAACAAGATCGGGTTCGACTGCTCGGGTCTGATGGTCTATGCCTTTGCCGGCGTCGGAATCGAGCTGCCGCACTACACCGGCTATCAGTACACCTCGGGGCCGCAGTTCCCGCTGGCGCAGATGCAGCGCGGCGACATGATCTTCTACGGCCCCAACGCCAGTGAGCACGTCGCCCTTTATCTCGGCGACGGAAAGATGGTCGAGGCGCCGCAGTCGGGTGACGTGGTGAAGGTGTCGCCGGTGCGCACCGACGGCGCGATGCCCAACGTCGTCCGTCTCCTCTGACCGGTGGGTCGGCGGGCTCACGCTCGTTCATCCGACCTACCGGCGTCGGCGACGCCCGCGCCCTTCGTGGCATGTTCTCAGTCGGCGCCGCTAGGCTGGCAACGACGCGAGCGGGGGTACGTCCGTCGCCGGATCAGCAACGACAGGAGCAAGGGTTGACCTCACATCCCACAGTCGAGTCGACGGCGCAGGGGGCCGGCGCGGCGGGCTTCGAATTGAGCGACGCCGACGTCAAGCTCGTGGAACGGGCGATTTACGAGGTCAAGCGGGTCATCGTCGGCCAGGATCAGCTCGTCGAACGCATTCTCGTGGGCCTGCTCGCCCGCGGCCACATCCTGCTCGAGGGTGTTCCCGGGGTGGCCAAGACCCTCGCGGTCGAGACCTTCGCCAAGGTGATCGGCGGCAGTTTCTCCCGCGTCCAGTTCACCCCCGACCTCGTCCCGACCGACCTCATCGGCACACGGATCTATCGTCAGGGACGCGAGGAGTTCGACACCGAACTCGGCCCCGTGGTCGCGAACTTCCTGCTCGCCGACGAGATCAACCGCGCGCCCGCAAAGGTCCAGTCGGCGCTGCTCGAGGTGATGGCCGAGCGTCATGTCTCGATCGGCGGAACGACCTATCCGATGCCCGATCCGTTCCTGGTGATGGCCACCCAGAACCCGATCGAGAACGAGGGCGTCTACCCCCTGCCCGAGGCGCAGCGCGACCGGTTCCTGTTCAAGGTGCTCGTCGACTACCCGTCGGTGGAGGAAGAACGCGAGATCGTCTATCGGATGGGCAATGTCGCCCCCGAGGCATCGCAGATCCTCGATCCCGCGGCGACCATCCGCCTGCAGCGGACCGCCGCCAACGTCTTCGTGCACCACGCCCTGGTCGACTACGTCGTGCGCGTCATCAACGCCACCCGCCGCCCGGCCGAACTCGGACTGACCGATGCCGCGAGCTGGCTGTCCTACGGCGCCTCGCCGCGCGCGACCCTCGGTATCGTCGCGGCGGCCCGGGCACTGGCGCTCGTGCGCGGGCGCGACTACGTCATCCCACAGGACATCGTCGAGGTCATCCCGGACGTGCTACGGCACCGTCTGGTCCTCAGTTACGACGCGATGGCCGACGAGATCACCGCGGACACGGTGATCACCCGCATTCTGCAGACCGTCGGTCTGCCGCAGGTCGGCGCACAACCGATGGCCGCCCCGTACCCGTCGAACCAGCAGCACCCGTCGAACCAGCAGCCGGGACTCCAGCAGACAGGACCCCAGCAGCCGGCGGGTCTGGATCACCCCACCCCGCCGGCATCGCCGGTCGGTGCGCCGCCGAGCGTCGGTCAGCAGATCACCGCCCAGCCGGGTCAGCACGCACCCAACCAGGCGACCGCGCACTATGGCGGCCAATAGCGATCTGCCGTCGCTCGGGGCGGGACTGCTCGAGGAGCCGCAGCTCACCGCGGCGCTGAAGATGCTCGAGCTCACCGTGCGGCGCAAACTCGACGGAGTGCTGCAGGGCGAGCACCTCGGCCTCATCCCGGGGCCCGGTTCCGAGCCGGGGGAGGCGCGCCCCTACCAGCCCGGCGACGACATCCGCCGCATGGAATGGTCGGTGACCGCACGCACCACGCAGCCGCATGTTCGTCAGATGATCGCCGACCGCGAGCTCGAGACGTGGCTCGTGGTCGACGCGTCGGCGAGCCTCGATTTCGGCACCGTCAACTGCACCAAAAGGGATCTGGCGGTCGCGGCGGCAGCAGCGATCGTTCACCTGACCTCCGGTGGCGGCAATCGGCACGGGGCGATCGTGGTGACCGGTGACCAGGTCGTCCGCGTCCCGGCGCGGGCCGGACGAGTGCACGCCCAACATGTGCTGAAGACGATCGCCACCACCACGCGCGGCGCTCCCGGTGTCCGTGGCGACCTCGACGCCGGTATCGAGGCGCTCCGTCGTCCGCAACGACGCCGCGGTCTGGCCGTGGTGATCAGTGATTTCCTCGGACCGATCACCTGGGAGCGGTCGCTGCGGGCGATTGCCGCCCACCACGAACTCCTCGCCGTGGAGGTGCTCGATCCGCGTGATGTGGAACTGCCGCCGATCGGTGAGGTCCGCCTGGCCGACGCCGAGTCCGGCGAGGTGCGTGAGGTGACCATCACCGACCGCCTCCGCCATGATTTCTCGGTGGCGGCCCAGGCCCACCAGGACAAGGTGCGGCGCACCATCCGCAGTTGCGGCGGTCCGGTGTTGTCGCTGCGCACCGACCGGGACTGGCTCACCGACGTCGTCAAGTTCGTCGGCCGGCGCCGCCGCGGCCTCGCGGCCGGGGTCGGGTGATCACGGAGTGTTCTCCAACCCCTGGTGGCTGTTGCTCGCCCTGCTCGTGGCCGGCGTCGTCGCCTGCTATGTCTACATCCTCCGGGCTCGTCGCAGGCGAACCCTGCAGTTCGCCAACACCGAGGTCCTCGACCGGGTCACCACGCCCGATGGTCGCTGGACACGATGGGCCCGCCACGCCCCGATCGCCCTGCTGATCGTCGCGTTGCTCCTGCTCGTCGTCGCCGCGGCCGGACCGCAGGCCGATCGCAAGGTGCCGCGCAACAAGGCCACCGTCATCCTGGTCATGGACGTCTCGCGATCCATGGAGTCGACCGACGTCGCGCCGACGCGGCTCAAGGCGGCGCAGGCCGCGGCGAAGAAATTCGCCGACGACCTCACCGACGGCATCAACCTGGGCCTGATCTCGTTCGCCGGGACGGCGTCGAATCTCGTCACGCCCACACCGGATCACGGTGCGACCAAATCCGCCGTCGACAAACTGCAACTGGCCGACAAGACGGCCACCGGTGAGGGCATCTTCGCGGCCATCCAGCAGATCCAGACGCTCAACGCCGTCCTCGGCGGTGACTCCGGCGCGCCACCGGCACGCATCGTGTTGCTCTCCGACGGCAAGGAGACGGTGCCCGACGACCCCGACGACCCGCGCGGCGCCTTCACCGCGGCCCGTAAGGCCAAGGAGGAGAACATCCCGGTGTCCACGATCTCCTTCGGTACCGCGACCGGCACCGTGGATCTCGACGGCGATCAGGTACCGGTGCCCGTCGACGACGACACCCTGCGTCAGATCGCCAACCTCTCCGGCGGCCGGTTCTTCACCGCGTCGAGTCTCGACGAGCTCAACAAGGTCTACGAATCGCTGCAGCAGGACATCGGCTACGAGATCCGCAAGGGCGACAACTCGCGACCCTGGATCATCTCCGGCACGATCCTCGCGATCGCCGCGGTCATCGGCTCCCCGG
>NZ_MVPX01000022.1:0-19363 GCF_002043085.1 Gordonia sp. i37
CAAGGCGCGGGCGGCGGCAGCGCTCGCGCCGTCGCCGCGCCCGTTCGCCGGCCTCGCCGCCGAGTGCGACCTGGTGGCGTTGCGCGCCTTCGTCCCGTCGGCGACCGCGGTGCTCGACCTCATCGAGCCGGGACCACCGCAACCGGAGTTGACGTCGGTGATGCCCGACGACACCACGCCAATTCCGCCGGCACCGGATGCGACGCGCAACAATGTCGTGCTGGCCACCATCCTGCCCGGCGCGGTCGCGGCGATCACCCGTGAAGTACGCGGCGCCACAGAGGGTTTGGCGGCGCTACAGACCGACCCCGACCCCGACGACCTGAATCGGGCGCTCGCGGCCGCCATCGAATGGGCCGCACACACCGGTCCCGGCAACGAGTACCGGCACACCGGGGAGGAGGCCGACGGCCCCGAGCTCGCCGACATCCTCGACGTCGATGCGCAGTTGCCGATCATCGTGCACAACGACTTCTCATGGTGGTTCCCGCCGGGCAACGAGGTGCCGCCGGAGATCGCGGCGATGCTCGAGCGCGCCAACGAGACCGTGTTGCCCACCGCACGCATGCACGTCGACAGCGGCAACGGGGCGCCTTGGTGGGTCGATGCCGGAGAACGAGCCCACCTGCGCTGGGTCCGACCCGAACCGGAGGACGACGTCATGACCGCCCTCGCGCGTCTGCACGCCGCGGGGCGGCTGACCCTGGGTGAGGGCTCGCGGTTCGCTGGATCGTTCCGCACCCACGGACTGCTGGTGCCAGTGTTCGACCTCGACAACGAGCGTCATCACGAGGAGTGGTACGACGCGCTGGATCAGTTCGACGGGTGGCTCACCGATGCGCTCGCCGAGACCACTGAGCTGACCATCGAGGAACGCAGTTCGCGCGACGGCATCCGCGGTCGGCAGGTCACGCTGCGCTGATCAGATCACGCTGCGCCGATGCGCAACGCGCTTCGTGTTGTCAGACGCGTGGCAAGCGCGCCCGCGCGCGGGTGCGGCGTCGACGCGAGGCGGCGGCACCGAAGGTGACCAGGACGATCGCCACGATCGCCGCGGCCAGGCTCGCCGATGGCCACCAGCGGGCGAAGCCGTCGGCGATGGCACTGCCGCTGGCCGAATGCGACCACGTACTCGCCCCCAGCAGGAACGCCACGGCCAGGAAGGTCACGGCCGTTCCATACACCGCTGCCATGGCGGCGAACCAGCGTGGCACCGTGGTGCGTCGGTCGGCTCGGGAGCTGATGCCTCTCTGAGGGTTCATACGCGATGAAGCCATGGGCCCACCCTGCCCGACGCTGCTGAAGAATGGCTGAATATCGGCAGAGTTTCTTTCCGATAGGGGAACGAAACCGACTATTCGGACTTCGGGCAGGGTGGATGACGGCGGATCGTCAGAGGTTGCCGCCGGCCGCGGTGGGGGCCGTGGCATCGGGTGCGGCCGGGCCGTTCACCTCGCGCTCGACGAAGTTCTCCATATCGAACAGGTTGCCGTTGGCGCGCTCGGCGATGGTCTGCAGCGTCGTCATCGTGGCGACCTCCTCGACCTGCTCCTTGAGGAACCACTGCATGAACTGCTCGCCGAGGTAGTCGCCGCTGTCGCGGGCCGACTTGGCCAGGTCGACGATCTGCTGCGTCACCCGGCGTTCCTGCTCGAGAGCCAGGTCGATGGGTGACCGGTAGTCAGCGAAATCGTTTCGCGGAGCATCGATTCCGGGGATCTCCACCTCCATGTCGCGGTCGAGGAAGTACTGCACGACCATCATCGCGTGGTTGCGTTCTTCGACGGCCTGCGCATAGAAGTGCTTGGCCAGCTGCGGCATGTCGTGGTTGTCGTAGTAGACCGCGACGGCGATGTACTGCTGCGACGCGGCGAACTCATTGCCGATCTGATCGTGCAGCAACTGGTGGAACTTGGTGCGTTCGGGAGTGCTCATAGCGGACAGGGTAGAGGGCGTGAGCAGGGCATTTCATCCCAGTGAAGCCTTAGAAAGGCAAGTCTCGCCTACCTTTTGGGCTTCCCTGATCGGGTCAGCCAGTCGGCTGGTTGAGGTATTCCGGGGGGATCTGCCGGCCCTGACGCAGAGCGTCGAAGAACTGTTTTGTCGTGTCGTCGACGGCCAACGAACTGCCGTCGTCGGTGTCGACGGGACCTCCGTTGGGGGTGGTGATCGTCTGCGGTGAACTGCGTAGCCACCACGCGAGCCGCGCGAGATCCCAGATGTGTGTGCCGTTGTCGACGGTCAGGGTATCGACCGTGCCGTTGACGAACGGGAACAACCGGAACGGATTCAACAGCACCGATGGGCTGGTCGCCTTGGCCATCAACGCCGCCAAGAACTTTCGTTGGTTCTGTACGCGCATGAGGTCGGCGTCGGCGAAGGCGCGGGTGCGCACGAAGCCCAATGCCTGTGTGCCGTTCAGGGTCTGGCAGCCGGCCTTGAGGTTCAACCCGGCCTTGGGGTCTCGCAGTGGGGTATCGATGCACATGTGTACACCGCCGACGGCGTCGACGAGGGTGTCGAACCCGCCGAACCCGATCTCGGCGTAGTGGTCGATGTGCACCCCGGACAGTCCTTCGACGGTCTGTATCAACAGGGTCGGGCCGCCGAAGTTGAAGGCGGCGTTGATCTTATGGCTGCCCTGCCCGGGAATCGGGACGTAGAGATCACGCGGGATGCTGATGATCGTCGCCTTTCCCGACGGCGGCTTGTAGATCAACATCATGGTGTCGGTGCGCGCTCCCGAGTCGTCACCGGTCGACAACTGTTTGCGTTGCTCCTCGGTGAGGCCGCTGCGAGCATCGGTGCCGACGATCAGCCAGGTGGTCCCCGGGGTGCTCGCGGGCTTGCCGGCGTACGGGGCGAGTGCGTCGACCCGGTGCAGTTTGGAGTCGTAGTAGAACATCAACGCCACCGGCGTGATCACCACGACGAGCAGCAGCACCAGCAGGATGGTTCCGACCCTGCGGCGGGTCAATCGTCGAGTGCCACGCGGACGACGCAGCGCGCGTTTGCGGCGTTCGGGTTCCTTGGGGGCGACCGGACGTGGGGCGTCGGGACGCGGCCTGCGCGGCGGCGCGTCGGAGGCCGAACGGCTCTGCGCCGGCACAGGCTTGCGGGTCGGGCGCTCGCGCCCGGGGATCGGCTCGGGCTGTTGTGGTGGCGCGTACCCGGGGACACCCGAATAGGCCTTCGGTGGTTCGTAGACATCACCGCGCGGACGGTTCGGTGGCGCGACCCGGCGCGTCGGGTCGGCGGCATCGGGTGCTGGAGGTGTGGAGCGTCCGGACGGTCGCGGGTTCTGCGGAACCGGGGGTCGGCGATCGGCGCCACGCGGGAACTGGCTAGGCGGGTACGGGCCCCGGGGGCCCTGGTGCGGTGGGGGCGGTCCCATCGGTGCCGGATTCCGCCGCGGCGGGGCGGGTGGAGGACCGCCGCGGCGTCCCGCATTCGGCGGTTCTGGCTGGTTCACCTCATTGAATTTACCGACGGCTCAGGCGTGTCCGTGTCATTCGTGCGGTTGTGTTCGGGGTCGTTGACGCAGCGGGCGCAGCTCATCCCACCCACGACAGGTGGTTGTGCAGCAGTGCATATCCGACAAATGCGACGACGTCGATGACGGCGTGCGCGATGACCAGCGGCCATACCCGGTTGGTGAGCTGGTAGTACCGGCCGAAGATCAGTCCCATCACCACGTTTCCGATGCCCGCGCCGACGCCCTGGTACAGGTGATATCCGCCACGCAGGATCGCGCTGGCGGCCAGTGACCCGTTCTCCGACAGTCCGAGTTGGCGCAGTCGCGTGATGAAATACGCGACGACGACGATCTCCTCGGCGGCCGCGTTCCCGATCGCGAGCAGGATGTAGAGCACCCAATGCCACCACGGCCCGGGCTCGCTGGGGACGAGGTGCGCGTTGATACCCAGTGCGCGGGCGGCCGCCACCAATCCGAGGCCAGGCAGGCCGATGACTGCGGCCAGCAGCAGGCCGGGCGGGATGTCGGGGGTGCGAATGCGGCCGAGGCCCACACGGCCGAGGATGACGCCGCCGCGCCACAGCAGATACGCGCCCAGAGCAGCGATCGCATACAGGCGGACGGCGCTCATGAGTTGTCGGAGGAAATCGATCGCGCCGACCGTGGACTGGCTGGGATTGAGTGCCACCGTCGCGTTGCCGACGCCGCTGGTCATCTGCAGCTCGATCAGCGACAGGATTGCCGAGATCGCCGAGAAGCCGAAGGTGAGGATGCCGACGATCACCAACTCGATGATCAGCCCGCGGCGCTCGCGCTGGTCGGTGACCACGTCGACGACCTGCTGGGCCGCGGGACGCACGAGGGACGAGAGTCGCATGAGACGTCAGCCTACGGGGCGGGTGTGTGAGGCGCGGAGATCTGAAGGGTAGGGGTGCTGGTGGGACGTTGTGTGCGGTCGGTCGCCTGTTTTCAGTCATCGGGTGAGGTATCCGAGCGCGGCGACCTGGGGTTTTGTGCCGAGGCTACTTCGGGAATGACTGAAAACAGGCGAGAAGGGGGAGACGTGGGGCGATGCCCGGTACCCAGTGAGCCGATGAGTCAGGTGTATCGAGGTGGTTCGCTCGTGGGCTCGTCCACGACGACGTCGATCCGAGTGTCCGAAAGCAACTCGTCGACGGACCGGGTGTTTGCGCCGATGCTTGCGAAATGTGGGTCGACGTCTTTGGTGATGCACCAGGCGCGATCGCTCGGCCAGATGAACGAAGGTAGTGGCAGCAGCTTCTCCAGAGGCGGCCGTTGGTGCGCACCTGGCTCACTTGGTTCGGTCGACGCGAAAAGATCTGAGCTGCCGCGAAATAGGTAGTAGCTGCGGACGATCGTCTCGGAATCAAATACCCCGCCGCGCAGGTCCACCTTCGCGGCGGTTGTCGACTTGTACTCCGGATAGGGCCACCCCTCCCAGATCAGGAAGTAGCAGTCGTCGGGAGTGCCGGTGTGGCTTCGCAGGAGTGACGTCGCGACGGCAACCTGCCACAGTTCGGTTGGGCCAGAGGCTATGTCGTCGGGAATCACGGCATCGCTCTCGCGCTGACCGACATAGGCGGGATCGGGGATGAACCGAAGACGCGCGGTCTGTTCATACCCGAGTGGACCGCGTGCCGTCAGGTCATACCACTCGCGGTCCTGATCAAGGATCCACTGCGCCGCCGCCTCATCAGAGCACGGCTGTACCGACATGTGCTGGATCCTCTCCTCGGGTGTCCTCGTTCAGCGACTGCGAATGTTGTTTGCCCGGTACGGGTATCCGTCCTGGCCCTTGTTCTCGTACTCGAACTCCACCTTTTGCCCAGGGGTCAGGGAGCGGAAGCCGTCGCCGACGACCTCGCTGAAGTGCGCCCACGCACCACCCGGTGTGGCCACGGAATCGAGCACACCCCAACCATCCTCGCCGTGCCAGACGCGAACGGTACCCACGGTGCTGGGCAGACTCGGTTTCTCCACGCGCGGAACCTGCGAGTCGTCGATGGAATCTTCACGCATCGTCGTCAAGCCGTCGGGTCCGGCTTTGCCGACGCTGTTCCACAACGTTCCCGAATACGGAGAGGGAGAACGCTTCCGCGGGGTGACTCCGACCGGCCACACGGCGTGGACGACGAAATCGCATCCGTTAACCGGGGTTTCGGCACGTGAGTATTCGAACTCCACCTCGGTTCCCGGCCGGAAACCCAACAGGGGCCCAACGCTGTGGTCGGCGACAGCTTCGCCCCTGATCCGGAACGAGTCAGCCGAGGCGGCACCCGGCAGGGAAGGGGATTCGACGATGCCCCAGCCCTCGGCCTGGTGCCAGACGGTGACCACTCCTGTTGTCGACATTCCTTCACCGTAAGTCTGGAAGCGATTCGGTGAAAGTGGTTTTCGGTCGATGCCGATTAACCGGGCTGCTACCTCACCCGGCAAACGCGGACCGCACCGCCGACTCGTCGCCGTCGATCTTGATCAGCGACAGCATCAGTGCGTCGTCGAGAGTGAAGGCGCCTGCGGCCAGTCCGAGGATGTAAGCAGGCTCGGCACGCACCGTGGCGACGAGGTCGCGACCGGCGTGCGGCAAGACCTCGAATCCGTAACGCGTCGTTCGCAATTGCAGCGGTTCGTCACCCACGTCAAGCCCGATAGTCGGGGCCGAGCGGTCGGTCACGCGCCTGTCGAGCAAC
Organism: Gordonia sp. i37; assembly: GCF_002043085.1. NCBI lineage: Bacteria > Bacillati > Actinomycetota > Actinomycetes > Mycobacteriales > Gordoniaceae > Gordonia > Gordonia sp. i37. The sequence goes on from NZ_MVPX01000022.1 coordinate 6,187, forward strand.
GCCGGAACGGCGAGGGCCAGCCATTCGAGCCGGAATTCGTCGCCCTCAGGGCCGCGGATCATCAACGGAGTCGACCAGCGGATGAAGCCTTCGATCGGTTCGCGTAGCTGCGCGCCCCACGGCGTCAACGCGTACTCGACGGTGCTGCCCGTGCCCGTCAGGCGGCGCTCGAGAACGCCGGCGGTCTCGAGGTCGCGGAGTCGACCGGCGAGCAGGTTGGTCGCGATGCCGGGAAGCCGGTCGAGGAGATCGCGATAGCGAGCCGGGGACATCAGAAGTTCGCGAACGATCAGCAGGTTCCATCGGCCGCCGACCACTTCGAGCGATCGAGCGAGCCCGCAATACTGGCCGTAGCTACGCATGCGCTTGATATTCTCAAGTGAAGAATAGTTAGTCAAGTGATTTCGCCGGAGCGGTCGTCGCAGCCACCGCTCGATCCCGTCGATCGCCTGTTTTCAGTCATTTTGAAAGTAGGCGCGAGATCTGACCTGGGCTTTTGCGCCATAGCTACTTCGGGAATGACTGAAAACAGGTCAGAGCGGTCGGTCACAGGGCCGGCTGCGGAGAATCCTGGTCGGATGCGGCGTTTCCGGCCGGTCCCGACCGTAGTGCCCAGCCACGGGCGAGGACGAAGGTCGCGGCGACGACGGCGGTCGCGGCGAGAACGGTCGCTACCCAGGTCGTCGTGTCGGTGGTGTAGCCGAGGTGGCGGGCGACTGCGACACCGGACCCAGTGGCGGCGGCCGCACCGAGAGGCAATGCGACTGCGGTCGCCAATGCCGTTGTCTCCCTGCGGGAATCCCTCGACATTCGAAGGACCAGGTAGACGGCGGCGACGCCGAGGACGTAGGCGAGGACGGCGCTGATCCCGTATGCGGCCAGCTGTGTGGTCACGTCGTAGTCGACGCGTCCGCCGAAGGCGGTGCCAACGATGACAAGCGCCGGCGACAATCCGACGATCACGCCGAGCAGACCTGCGCACACCACACGGCCGAGTCGATTGTCGGGCGCTCCGGAGACGCGGACGCCTGCCCACCACAACACCGCTCCGAGGAGGAGGCCGAGGAACGCGCCGATTGCTGCTGTGATGGCCAGGGACCTCCAGATGCCGGAGTCGCCGGAGCTCACGCACAACCCCGATCCCCACATCACCGAGCAGCCCATTCCGGGGAAGCCCTGTCCGCTGATCGCCGCGACGAAGACCGACAACGCTCCGGCGAACACCGCAAAACCGACGAGTTGGCGCCACATGGCAGCCATCATGCAGGACGCATGGAGGTGGGGAGGAGTGATCGGGAGTGGTGTTTCGTTGTCGGCTTACTGGGGTCTCGAGGCTCGGCGCCTGGGGCGCCTCGCACCTCGACCATCGAAAAGAAGACCTCGACCATCGGAGATGGGCTGGCGCCGCGGGGATGGGCTGGCGCCCGATACCGGCACCGGGGATGGTCAGTCCGGCAGGCTGTTCATGAACGGACAGCCGGCCAGGGAGCGGAGTGCGCGGGAGAGTTCGCCGACGTCGGTGACCGGGCGAGGGAAGGGGAGGCGGACGTCGGCGTCGCCGTCGGCTCCCTCGACGCGGAAGCGGATGCCGAAGCGGTCGAGCCCGAGCGGACGCACGCGGCCTTTGCGCAGGTCACGGGGGAGTTTGCGGGCGAGTTGGCCGACGACGTCGGCGTGGTCGGCGTCGAGGTGGGCGATCCACTCGCCCTCGTACTCCCAGAACGGGTCGGGATCGGCGACGGCGAGTTCGCCGGCCGCGACGGCCGCGGCACCAGAACTGCTCGCGACGACGGCGCGATCGACCTGCAGTCGGATCATCGACCGGCCGTGACCGATGTCGAGCAGGCCGCCGTTGGGGTGCTCGGTCGCGATCTCGACGGCCAGGTCACGCTCGAGGTTGCGGGGCACTGCGTGGGCGGTGCCGTTCAGCCAGACCAGTGATCGGACGCGTTCGCGCAGGTCGATGGGTGCGCAGTCAGTGATCTCGACCATCGCCGGCACTCCGTCGGCGGCATCGCCGGCCATGACGATCGCCTCGCAGTCGGTGGGGACGAGGAGGAACGCCTGCGACTCGAACAGATGCACCAGATCCACCGGTGTCGGTTCACTGCTCGATGTTTGTGTCGGATCCTCCATGGCAAGCATGGCCGCATCGGCCCGGCGGCAGGCCGTCGCGATCACCTCGGCGTCCGACGGGCGGTCGGTGATGGCACGTGTCATGGCGATCCTCACTGGTCGTGCTGCGGTACCCGCGGTTCGTCGCCGAACCAATTGGAATGAAGGTAACCCTAACCTAAAACTCGATCCGTCTGTCGTCAATGGTGAGACTCGCGCTGAGGCGATCGCGGCAGCGTTCTCGATTAGGCTCTTGTCGTGACACAGTTCGCGTACTTCGGCCCGCCGGGAACCTTCACCGAGATGGCCCTCGACAAGTTCCTCGCCGACGCGTCACTTCTGTCTGCACTGACCGGTGGCACCGCGAGCAACATCGACAAGCAGCCCGAGAAGAGTCCGGTCGCCACCATCGATGCGGTCCGATCCGGTCGCGCCGAGTTCGCATGCGTGCCGATCGAGAGCTCGCTGGAGGGGTCGGTGCCGGCCACGATGGACGCGCTGGTGCCCGACCCCCGCGCCGTGGTGCCGCGCGTGCAGGTCTTCGCCGAATGCGACCTCGACATCGCCTTCACCATCGCCGCCCGTCCGGGCACCGCCGCCGCCGATGTGCGCACCATCGCCGCCTACCCGGTGGCCTCGGCGCAGGTGCGGGAAAGCATCGAAAAGCTCTTCCCGGGAGCCGAATTCGTCACCGCGACGTCCAACGCGGCGGCCGCGGTCGACGCCGCCGACGGGCGTGCCGACGCGGCGGTGTCCACCCGGCTCGCCGCCGAATCATCCGGGCTGGGGGTGCTGGCCGATGGGGGGTGTGATGCCGCCGACGCCGTCACCCGATTCCTGCTCATCGGGCGTCCGTCGGCGCCGCTGCCACGCACCGGGGCGGACCGCTCGTCGGTGATCCTCGAACTGGCCAACGAGCCCGGCAGCCTCATGTCGGCGATGAATGAATTCGCCTCGCGGGGAATCGATCTCACCCGAATCCAGTCCCGACCGCGGCGTGACCTCGAACGTGGGGTGACGATGCCCGGGCAGTACCGGTTCTTCCTCGATGCGGTGGGCCACGTCGACGACGCCGCGGTCGCCGAGGCGTTGCAGGCACTGCACCGGCGCTCCGAGCGGATAACGTTTCTCGGTTCGTGGCCGATGGGCAGTGGTGGTGGCACCCCGCCGCCCGACCATGACGCCGACGCCCAGTGGTTGGCCCGGATACGCAGAGGAGAGGACTGATGGCCCGGTTGCACCTGGTACGGCACGGTGAGACGACGTCTAATGTGATGCGTCGTCTCGACACCGCGTTACCGGGAGCCGCCCTCACCGATTTCGGTGTCCGCCAAGGTGTTCGATACGGTCTGGAGAACCGCGGCATCATCGCCGAACACCCGCAGCGCCCGGCCGTCCTGGTCAGCTCACTGGCGCGGCGCGCGCAGCAGACCGCCGAACTGATCAGCTCGGTGTGGGAGGTGGAGCCGCGCATCGTCGAGGGCATCCACGAGGTGCAGGCCGGTGAACTGGAAGACCGCAGCGACGACGAGGCGCACGGGGTGTTCCGGGATGTCCTCGATGCCTGGTACTCCGGCGCCCCCGACACCCGCATTCCGGGCGGCGAATCGCTGCAGATGGTCTACGACCGCTACCTGCCGGCCATCGACGAACTCGCCGCCACCTACCTGAGCGGTCCCGACGCCACCGACGTGGTCGTTGTCAGCCACGGTGCGGCCATCCGACTCGTCGCCGCACGGTTGGCGGGGATCGACGGGAAATTTGCCGCCGCAACGCATCTGCCGAACACCGGCAGCGTCGAACTCGAGTATCGCGACGGTCTGTGGGTGTGCCATCGCTGGGGCGCCACCCGGGCGCCGTTCGACGAGGCCGTCGACGAGCCGCTTGTCGTCACCGACGACTCGGTGGGCGACAACCCGATGGGCTGAACCGCCCGCGACTTATGAACCGCCCGCAACGCAGGAAGGGCACTCAGCCCCACCCGTTGGCATGCAGCCACTCGTCGTCGATACCGAAATGGTGCCCGACCTCGTGCATCACGGTGATCGCCACCTCCCGCACCACCTGCTCGCGGGTGTGGCACATGGCGAGGATCGGCTCCCGGTAGATGTGGATCGTGTCGGGCAGGAATCCGCCGTAGTCGTGGGTCCGTTTGGTCAGTGCCACACCGGAATACAGTCCCAGGATGTTCGGGGAATCGGGGTTGCGCGGCTCGATCAGGATCACCACGTTGCTCATCGCGTCGGTGAGCTCGGACGGGATCGCGTCGAGGGCGTCGCCGACGAGTTCTTCGAATTCCTCGTCGCGCATGTGTACGGTCATCGGTCCCTACCCGGCCGGGGCCGCGGTCTCGAACGGGTTGGGGGTGACCCCCGGCGGTAGCGGTACCGGCGTCGGGGTGGCGCGCCCGGACGGGCCCGGCGCGGGCGGCTGCGGGACCTTGCCGTTGACCAGGACGGTGCCACGCGCGTCGCCGACGAGGGTCGCGAACCCGCCGCGGTCGGGAAGTCCCAAGAAGCACACGACCTTTCGGCTTCCCGACAGCCATCGGGGTTCGCTGATCACCGACCACTGGGTGTTCAGGGTGGTGGCATCGAGTTTCTGTTTGCCGCCGACGAATCGCTCGGCCTGACCGGGGCAGATCGTCGTCAGATACTCATTCTGCGCCTTCTCGCCCGGCCACGGCTTCCCCGAGGTGGCGTCACCGAAACGCTGTGCGAGATCGACGATGCCGGTGGTCTGGAAGGCATGTGGCTCCGAACAATTGACCACCGTCGGCGGCGACGTCACGCGACGCGTTGCGGCATCGATGCCGATGCAGGTGCCTGCCGGCCACTGGAAGGACTGGTCCTGCTCGCCGACCTTGCCGGAGAACAACTGTGGCGTGCCGTCGGCGCCGGTGATCTGCAGACCGCAGCGTAACTCGCGAGCTCCCTTGGCCCACTGCTGATCCGACGGGTACATCAGTCCCACCGAGAACCGGCCATCGGGGTCGAGGCGACCGTTGAGGTAGCGGTTGACGATCACCGGGCACTGTTCGTCGCGGATCTGGCCGAATCGCTCGGGCCCGGGCCACGCCGCGGAGTCGCCGAACTCCGACCCCGGCAGCAGCGCGGTGTTCAGGGCGCCGGCCACCTCGAACCGGTGCTCGGTGGCGCAGTCGACCTTCGCCGGATCACCCGGCCGGTTCTCCGGCCAGGTCAGGCAGTCCCCGGCGACCGATCGGGTGAAGGCGTTCTCCGCGAGGCGTTCACTCTGCCCGATGTCGGTGCCGCCCACGCTGCCGCGATCGTTGAATGTGCCCATGGCGAACGCCACCCCGGCGGCAACGAGGGCGCCGACGACGATCGCGGCGAGCCCGACCCGCACCGCATTGCGCTGCAGCCATCCGCGGGAGTCGGCCGGGGGCGCATCGGGGTCCTCGTCGGCGGGCTCGAGATCAGCGTCGTCCTCGAAATCGGTGGCGTCCGCGTCGTCGCTCGCCCTGGCCGCCGACCACGCCTGTGGTCGGGTCGCGGTGTCGTCGGCGATCGGCGCGAACTGGGTGGTCTGCTCGTTCGCCGCCCGATCGCCGGACTTGCTCAGGTCGACGGTCTCGTTCGCCTGGTCCTCGTCCGCCTCGTCGCGGTGGGCTTCGTCACTCATCGTCCTCCATGATGCCTGGTGGTTCGGCGATCACCGAGGGCGCCACGGCCCCGTCGTACCTACACTCGGCCGGGTGAGTCCCGAACCCGACGAGATCGATCCGGAGGTCGTCGCACTGGCGACCCGCCTGTTCGACCTGGCCCGCCGGGGCGTGGCCGCCGATCTTGCGGCCTATCTGGACGCCGGAGTGCCCGTCGACCTGCGCAATCAGTCCGGTGACTCGCTGCTGATGCTCGCGGCCTACCACGGCCGCGCCGACGCCGTCGCCGCGATCGCCGCCCACGGTGCCGACGTGAACCTCGCCAACGATCGTGGTCAGAGCCCGCTGGCCGGTGCGGTGTTCAAGGGTCATGACGACGTCGTCACGACCCTGCTCGAGGCGGGTGCCGACCCGCACGCCGGCACACCCACCGCCCACGACACGGCCGTCATGTTCGGGCGCGACGATTATCTCGCCCTGTGGAACCGCTGAGCCGGCGCTGAGCGCGGCACTCCTGATCCGGGCGGGCCCGGCCTGCTCAAGTAGGGTTTGACATCGTGATCGACCTCAAGATTGTGCGCGAAGATCCCGACCGTGTCCGCGCCTCGCAGCAGGCTCGTGGCGAAGACGCGGGTCTGGTGGACCAACTCCTCGACGCCGACGCCACGCGACGTGCGGCGATCGTCGAGGCCGACTCCCTGCGTTCGGAACAGAAGGCGTTGGGCAAGCAGGTCGGCAAGGCTTCGGGCGAGGAGAAGACCGCGCTGCTGGCCAAGGGCAAGGAACTCGCCGAGCAGGTCAAGGCCGCAGTCGCGCGTCAGAACGAGGCCGACGAACGGTCGCAGGCGGCACACATCGCGATCTCCAACATCGTCGAGGGCGCCCCGGCCGGCGGCGAGGACGACTACGTGGTGCTCGAGCACGTCGGTGAGCCGCCGACCATCGAGAACCCGAAGGACCACCTCGAACTCGGCGAGTCGCTCGGTCTGATCGACATGGAGCGCGGCGCGAAGGTGTCGGGGTCGCGGTTCTACTTCCTCACCGGGCAGGGCGCACTGCTGCAGCTCGGTCTGCTCACCATGGCCGCACAGAAGGCCACCGCCAACGGCTTCACGTTGATGGTCCCGCCGGTGCTGGTGCGCCCGGAGGTCATGGGTGGCACCGGATTCCTCGGCGCCCACGCCGACGAGGTCTATCACCTCGACAAGGACGACGACCTGTACCTCGTCGGCACCTCGGAGGTGCCGTTGGCCGGCTATCACATGAACGAGATCCTCGACCTGTCCGACGGGCCCAAGCGCTACGCCGGCTGGTCGACGTGCTTCCGCCGCGAAGCCGGCTCCTACGGCAAGGACACCCGGGGCATCATCCGCGTGCACCAGTTCGACAAGGTCGAGGGCTTCATCTACTGCAAACCCGAGGACGCCGAGGCCGAACACCAGAAACTGCTGGCGTGGGAGAAGGAGATGCTCGCCGCGATCGACGTGCCCTACCGCGTCATCGACGTCGCCGGTGGTGACCTGGGATCCTCGGCAGCCCGCAAGTTCGACTGTGAGGCATGGGTTCCGACACAGAACACCTACCGCGAGCTGACCTCGACGTCGAACTGCACGACGTTCCAGGCCCGTCGGCTCTCGATCCGTTACCGCGATGAATCCGGCAAACCGCAGACCGCCGCGACCCTCAACGGCACGCTGGCGACCACCCGCTGGCTCGTCGCAATCCTGGAGAACCATCAACAGCCCGACGGCTCGGTACGTCTGCCCGAGGAGTTGGCCCGGTTTGTCGGCACGGAGGTGCTGGCCCCGGCATGATGGCGGGATCGGCAGCGCACAGATGGGCATGACATGACGGTCGCGCAGAGATGACAGTCGCGTGGAAACGGCAGGGCGAGAGATGGCGGTGAGAGCGCGATGATGCCCGGTGTCATCGCCGCGGTCATCGGCTCGGTGGCGTTCGCGTTGGCCGCGGTCCTGCAGTCGATGGCCGCCGAATGGACCGCACGACGAGAGGCCGCCGAACAGCGCGCCGCCGCCCCGGCGAATGCCGGTGGCACGGCGACCGCGACGACGACCAAGGCCGCCAAGCGGGCGCACCCGAGTCTGCGATCCACGGCCCGCACCATGATCAAGTGGCCGTTTCTGCTGGGCCTTTTCTTCGACGTGATCGGGTTCGGCGCAACGATTCTCTCCGCGCGCCTCATTCCGTTGTTCCTCTCGCAGTCGATTATCGCCGCGCGGCTGGTGGTCACCGCGGTGCTCGCCATGGTGATCCTGCACGTGTCGTTGCGGACGCGCGACTGGATCGCGGGCACGGTCGTCATCGCCGCGCTCGTCCTGCTCGCCGTCGGCGCCGGACCCGAGGGAACGCGCAACGAGCAATGGATGCACTGGGCGACGCTGGTCGCGACGTTCCTGCTGTTCGGCCTCGGACTGGTGCTGATGCGTGTGCTGCACAAGCACATCGCCTCGGCCACCGGGCTCGTCGCCGGTGCGATGTTCGGCGTCATGGCGGTGGCTTCGCGTGTCTTGCACGGCCTCTCGCCGTTCTCTGCGTCGCATCTGCTCACCGACCCGGCGCTCTACGGACTCGCCTTCAGTGGCATCCTCGGCTTCTATCTGTTCACCGTTGCGCTGCAGACCGGTTCGGTCAACGGTGCCGCCGCCGCGCTCGTCGTCGGCGAGACGGTGATCCCGGGTGCGATCGGCATCCTGCTGCTCGGCGACACCATCACCAATGGCTGGGAGATCCCCACCACCATCGCGTTCATCGCCGCGGTCATCGGCGGTGTCATCGTGTCGTCGTCGAGCGCGGTGCAGGCCGTCGAGCACGCGGAGGCGGCGGCCTACCACCACGAGCATCGCCCGCGTCCGCTCGAATCCGCGACGCCGCGTACGGCATTGGAATCGGGCTCCGACCACGGCACCGGCAAGGACTGAGGCGTGATCGTCGGGTTCGTCGCCGCCGTCCTCGCCGCCTTGGCCTACGGCACCGCGTCGGTACTACAGGCCCGTGGCGCCGCCGAGGTCGACGACGGTGCACAGCAAGACGAGGTGCCGAGCGCAGCCTCGACATTCGCGGCGATGATCACCGTCTCCTTCCTGATCGGCTTCGTTCTCGACGCTCTCGGATTCATCGGGAACATGGTTGCGGCGCGCACCATGCCATTGTTCGTCGCGCAACCGATCATCGCGGCGAACCTGGTGGTCACCGCATTGTTGGCGATGGTGGTGTTACACGCGCGGTTGTCGGTGCGTGACTGGACGGGAATCGTGCTGGTGATCGCCGCGCTCACCGTTCTCGGTATCGCGGCCGGCGAGGAGGGCCACGACGACGCCGGACGATCCCTGCACTGGGGTGTGCTGATCGCCGGTGCCGTGCTGATCGGATTCGGTCTGGTGGTGATGCGGTTCTCCGGTGCGCGTGTCGCCGTCGGGGCCGGACTGCTCGGTGGCGTGCTGTTCGGGGTTCTCGCGATCGCCGTGCGCGTCGTCGACGGCGTCTCCCCGTTCGACCTCGGCCGGTTGTTGACCGATCCGGCCGCCTACGCGGTTGTGGTGTGCGGGGTGGGCGGGTTCTATTTGTTCACCATCGCTCTGCAGACCGGGTCGGTGAGCGCCGCCGCGGCGTCGTTGGTGGTCGGGGAGACCGTGGTGCCCGGTGTGGCGGGCATCGTGTTGCTCGGCGACACCGTCCGGCACGGCTGGGCGGTGGTGGCCGGCGTCGCGTTCTTGGTGGCGATCGCCGGCGCCATCATCCTCGCCGTGTCGTCGGCGGTGGCGAATGTGGAGGCGGCGGGCTGAGGCGTTCACTGCACGCAGTCGGCGCCCGCACGACACAATGACTGGCATGTCGACCCCCGGACGTGCGCGGCGCCGCGCTCTCGTAGTGATCGTGTTCCTCGCACTGTGCGCATTGGTGACGGGGGGACTGTCGGCCGGGCCGGCCCACGCTGCGCCGCCGGCCCCGCCGAGTGCCGACCCGTTCTACACACCGCCTGCCGGGCTCTCGTCGGCACGGCCGGGCGCCATCCTGCGCCAGCGTGAGGTTACCCTCGGCTACGCCGGAACGGGCCTGCCGGCGCAGGCGACCCAGCTGTTGTATCGGACGACCGACACGTTCGGCAGACCGTCGTCGACGGTGACCACCATCATCTCCCCGCCTGGTGCTGCGCCCGGGTCGGCGCGAAAGATCGTGTCCTATCACGAGTTCTACGATGCGCTCGGCAGTCAATGCGATCCGTCGTACACGCTCCGGGGCGGATCGTCACAAGCGGCGCCCATCGATCTCGCGATGATCACCACGATGGTCGCCGCGGGATACACCGTCGTGGTGCCGGATTATGAAGGGCCGCAACTGCGGTGGACGATCGGCCGGGAATCGGCGTATGCGGCGCTCGACAGCATCCGTGCCGCCGAGCGTCATCTGGGTGTCCCGGCGTCCACGCCGGTCGGACTGTTCGGCTATTCCGGTGGCTCCATCCCCACCGGCTTCGGCGCCGAACTCGCCCCGGCCTACGCTCCCGAGCTGAATCTGGTCGGTGCCGCGGCCGGCGGAGTGCTCGTGAACCCGGCACACAACCTGCCCTACGTCAACGGCACGCCGCGGTGGTCGGCGGTCATCCCGGCGCTGATGGACGTCTATGACCGCACCTACGACATCGGCATCGGACAGTACCTGTCTCCCAAGGGAACACAGGTTCTCGATGAGATTCGCGGGGAGTGCATCAACGACTTCCTCGGTAAGTATCCGGGCTTGACCGATGCGTCGCTGCTCAAGCCGCAATACCCGTCCCTGCTCGACGTCCCCGGTATTCCGGCGGCCATCGCCGCCAACGTCATGGGATCGGTCGGGACTCCGCGCACGCCGATGATGCTCGGGATCGGCGACGCCGACGGCCGTGGGGACGGGGTGATGCTGGTCGGCGACGTCGTCGGACTTGCGAGAAGCTATTGCAGCCGTGGGCTTTCCACGGCGGTGCACGTCTACCGAGGTGACGATCACCTCCGTGCCTTCGGGCCGTTCACCGCCGACGCGTGGACCTTCTTGCAGGGCCGGTTCGCCGGGCGGCCGGCGGGTGGGTGCTGAGGCGGTACCGCGATGCACTGCGCCGGGCAGCGGGGCAGTGGTCACGCTCGGTCGGCGGCGTCGACCCGGGCACGGAATCGGCCCGGTGCTTCGCCCACCTCGCGTTTGAACGCTGTGGCGAAAGAGAATTCGTCGGCATAGCCGACCTGTCCGGCGATCGCGGCCAATGATGTGGGAGACGAGGCGAGGGCCTCCTTGGCGAGTGTCATCCGCCAGGTGGTGAGGTAAGACAGCGGCGGTACGCCGGTGACCGTGGTGAAGCGGCGGGCGAATGCCGCGCGACTGAGCTTCGCTTCCGCGGCGAGGTCGGCGACTGTCCACGCACGCGCCGGGTCGGCGTGCATCGCCCGCAATGCGGCCCCGGCGACCGGGTCGGCCAACGCGGAATACCACTGCGGTGCAGACGTATCGCCCCGCGTCCACAGCGCCCGAAGCGTTGCGACGAGGAGGAGGTCGATGAGCCGGTCGAGAACCGTCTGTTGGCCGGGTTCAGTAGCGCGGATCTCGTCGGCGAGCAATGTGATCAGTGCACCCAGTCGACGATCACCCGCGCTCGACACCACCGCGAGGTCCGGCAGTGACGTGAGTAGTGTCGTACACAATCCACCTTCGAATCGATAAGCACCACAGAGTATTTCGGTGCATGGCCCGTGGCTGCCCGGTCCCAGGGCAAATGTTCGGGAGGTGCCGGGCACAGGTCCTGCCGCCTGTGCCCGTGTCAGGCTCATCGCCGGCGCGCCAGGGGTGGAGACGAACCGCGTACGACCACCCCGGATGACGATCAGATCGCCCTGGCGTACCCGCTCCGGCGGCTTCCCGTCGCGTTCGACGGTGAGATCGCCGCCGATCACGGTATGTATCGACAAGGGGTTGAAGCCCTCGTCGAACTCCAGGCCCCACTCGCCGGTGAGTTGCCAATGCCCGAACATGGCACCGCGAGCATGAGCGCGGGACAGCAGGTCGGCGAGGACGTCCACACCGTCGAATCTAGCGTTGCATGCACTGAGCGTCCATACGATGAGACGTTCGGACATGTGGGACGAGCGCCTCGGCCATGGTGGTCGGCAGCCACCTCGGGGTGTACTGACTGCGGTGTCGGCGTCGATGGCGCACCGACCCACAGAACCATCGACCCCCAGAAAGAGGACGCGTCATGTCCCACGCAGACAAGCTCTCCAAGGCAGTGCGATTCGACACCTACGGCGGTGTGGACGTGCTCTACGTCGCCGAGGTGCCGACGCCGACCCCGGGCGCCGGTCAGGTGTTGGTGAATGTGCGCGCCGCAGGGATCAATCCCGGTGAGGTAGCGATCCGCGAGGGTGTGTTCCACGAACGTTGGCCCGCGACCTTTCCCTCCGGTGAGGGCACCGACTTCGCCGGCGTGGTCGCCGATGTCGGTTCCGGAGTCACCGGTGTGGCTGTGGGGGACGAGGTGATCGGGTGGACCGACGACCGGGCCAGTCATGCCGAATACGTCGTCGTCGACGCCGAGCAACTGGCCGTGAAACCGGCCGAAGTCGGATGGGAGGTGGCCGGCGGTCTGGCCGTCGTCGGATTCACCGCGACCGCTGCAGTCGCCGCGGTCGCATCGACTCGTGGTGAAGTGGTGGTCATTGCCGGTGCGGCAGGTGGCGTGGGAACCGTTGCGGTGCAACTTGTGGTGGCGACCGGCGCCACGGTGATAGGCCTCGCGAGTGAGGCCAACCACGCCTGGCTGGCCTCGCTGGGGGCGATTCCGGTGACCTACGGCCCTGGTCAGCGCGAACGTATCGAGGCCGCAGCAGGCGGTGGTATCGACGCCTTCATCGACCTTTTCGGCGGCGGATACGTCGCATTGGCGATCGAACTCGGTGTGGCTCCCGATCGGATCAATACGATCATCGATTTCGCGGCCGTCGAGGAATTCGGCGTCAAGAGCGACGGCCAGGCGCAGGCACAGAGTGCGGCTACGCTGGGCCGGCTCGCGTCGTCGATCGCGACCGGAGAGCTCGTGATCCCCGTCGCCGCAACATACCCATTGACTCAGGTGCGCGAGGCCTACCGAGAGCTGGCGAAGCGCCACACGCACGGAAAGATCGTGCTGATCCCGTGACGGCGCACGCTCGTCGACCGCCGGAGGCCAGGATCTGACGCTCACACCCCGCCCAAGTCGCGTACCAAGATGGCAGCCTGCACCCGCGATTCCAGGCCGAGCTTCATCAGCACCCGCGACACGTGCGTCTTCACCGTCGCCTCGGTGATGAACAGGGTTGAAGCGATCTCCGCGTTGGCCAAACCCTCACCGAGGCAACGCAGCACATCTCTTTCGCGGGCGGTGAGATCGTCGAGAGCGGTGGGTGGTGGGGGAGT
>NZ_MVPX01000220.1:0-2684 GCF_002043085.1 Gordonia sp. i37
CCGGCGGCAACCGGGGAATCGGTCTGGCCGTCGCCAAGCGACTCCTCGCCGACGGGCACAAGGTCGCGGTGACCCATCGCGGTTCCGGGGTGCCCGACGGGCTGTTCGGGGTCGTCTGCGATGTCACCGACACCGAATCGGTGGACCGGGCGTTCACCGAGATCGCCGAGCATCAGGGGCCCGTCGAGGTGGTTGTGTCCAACGCCGGCATCAACGAGGACACGCTTCTCATGCGGATGAGCGTGGAGAGCTTCGAGAAGGTCATCAACGCCAACCTGACCGGGGCCTTCCGGGTGACCAAGGCGGCCACCCGGGACATGCTGCGCAAGCGGTGGGGACGATTCATCTACCTCGGCTCGGTCGTCGGTCTGATGGGTACCCCCGGCCAGGCCAATTACGCCTCGTCGAAGGCCGGTGTGATCGGGCTCGCCCGGTCGGTGACCCGCGAACTCGGCGGCCGCAACATCACCGCCAACGTCGTCGCACCCGGGCTCATCGACACCGACATGACCCGAGCGCTGCCCGAGGAGTACACCAAGACCGCGGTGGACCAGGCGATCCCGGCCAAACGGATGGGACAGCCCGAAGAGGTCGCCGCGGTGGTGTCGTTCCTGGCCTCCGACGACTCGTCCTATGTCACCGGCAACGTGATCAACGTCGACGGCGGTCTCGGTATGGGCCACTAGACTCTCCGGATCCGTTCTCCCACCATCGATTTTTTCCAATCCCCCGACCCCGCACAGCAGAGGAGTTCTCGCCGTGAGCGGAATCCTGGACGGCAAGACCGTCCTCGTCACCGGCATCATCACCGATGCCTCCATCGCCTTCCACACCGCCAAGGTCGCCCAGGAGCAGGGCGCGAAGGTCATCATCACCGGGATCCCGGAGCGATTGCGGCTGATCGACCGCATCGCCAAGCGGCTACCGCAGGTGGTCCCGCCGGCGATCCCGCTCGACGTCACCGACGAGGAGTCGCTCGCCGCACTCGCCGACAAGGTCGGTGAACTCGCGCCCGAGGGCGTCGACGGAGTGGTGCACTCGATCGCGTTCGCGCCCAAAACCCTGATGGGCCCCGACGCCGTGCCGTTCCTCGACGGCCCGGGCCCCGACGTGTCCAAGGCCTTCGAGATCTCGGCGTGGAGCTACGCGTCGCTCGCGCGCGCGGTGCTGCCGGTGATGAACGAACGCGGCTCGATCGTCGGCATGGACTTCGATCCGCGGACCGCGATGCCCGACTACAACTGGATGGGGGTGGCCAAGGCCGCCCTGGAGTCGGTGAACCGTTATGTGGCGCGTGAGGTTGGCTACGCCAAGCGGATCCGGTCCAATCTGGTCGCGGCCGGTCCCATTAAAACGCTTGCTGCCAAGGCGATTTCGGGCACCGCGACGGATGACGCGAAGAAGCTGAACATGCTCAACGAGTACTGGAACGGTGCGTCGCCGATCGGCTGGGACGTCAACGATCCGGGCGTGGTGGGCACCAGTGTGTGCACACTGCTCTCCGACTATCTGCCGGGCACCACCGGGTCGATCGTCTACGTCGACGGCGGGGCGAGCCACAACACCTGGTTCCCTGAGGACTTCATCAAGTGAGCGTGTGTCGGTGACCGTCGCGCCCGAACGCGGGGACGTCGATCGCACCGGCGAGCGCCGGCCGTTCGACTCCGTGCTGTTCCTGTCCTTCGGGGGGCCCGACGGGCCCGACGACGTGATCCCCTTCCTGGAGAACGTCACCCGAGGGCGTGGTGTGCCCCGGGAGCGCCTCGAGGCGGTGGCGCAGCACTACCTGCACTTCGGTGGTGTGTCACCGATCAACCGGCTCAATCTCGACCTGATCGCGGCCCTGCGTGCCGAGTTGGACCGTCGCGGGCACGAGGGGCTGCCGGTCTTCTTCGGTAACCGCAACTGGCATCCGATGATCGCCGACACCGTCACCGAGATGTACGACGCGGGTCATCGGCGGATTCTGGTGTTCCCGACGTCGGCCTGGGGCGGCTATTCCGGTTGTCGGCAGTACCACGAGGACATCGAGCACGCGGTGACCGAGCTCTCGCGCCGCCGACCCGCGGCCGCATCGTCGGATCCCGTTCTGCTGCGCAAACTCCCACAGTATTGGGATCATCCGGCGATGGTGGCGGCCGGCCGTGACGCGGTCGCGCGTGCGGCGGCCCTCCTTCCGCCCGCGTCACGCCCGCCGCGTCTGGTGTGCACGGCACATTCGGTGCCGAGCGCCGCCGACGCGAACTCCGGGCCCGCCGCCGACGGCGGCCACCTGTATTCGCATCAGGTGGCTCGCGCGGCCGAGATGGTTGCGCGGGCAGCCGGTTTCGACGACCACGACCAGGTATGGCAGTCGCGGTCGGGGCCGCCGCAGGTGCCCTGGTTGAGCCCGGACATCTGCGACCATCTCGAAACACTGGCCGAACAGGGCATCACGCAGGTCATCGTCTACCCGGTGGGTTTCATCTCCGATCATCTCGAGGTGATCTGGGATCTCGACAACGAGGCGGCCGATACCGCGCGGCGTCTGGGAATGGACTACGTCCGCGCCGACACCGTGGGTACCGACGCGCGTTTCGTGTCCCTGATCGCCGATCTCGTCGACGACCACCTTGCCGATGACCGCTATGCCGGTGCTGCAACCACTCCGGCGGGCGAGCCGCCGATGGGGTGCGGGGACAACG
>NZ_MVPX01000221.1:0-3247 GCF_002043085.1 Gordonia sp. i37
GGGGATGTGGATCGTCGGCGACCGCCGATCACCACGTGGTGCCGAGGAATTCGGCGATGATCCGGTTCACCGCGGCGGCGCGCGCGGCATGGGCGAGACCGACCAGCCGCCGCAGCTCCCCATCGCCGGATGACCACTGTGCGGCGGTTGCCCCGAATCCGGCTCCGGCCTCGCCGGCGAGGATCGCGATCGACTCGACCTGTGCCGCGGTCTCGATCATGCGTGTCGCACGCATGTCGTCGTGTGGTGGCACCTCGACGAGGTGGCGGTGGGTCTGTGCGCGCAGCGTTCCGCGCAGATCGACGGGCATCGTCGCCGTCCGGCCACCGATCTTCGTGATCAGCTCGGCTGTCGTCGAGATCGCCTGTCGCAGTTCGTATTCGATGTCGCCGGCGAGCCCGGTTGCCCCGCTTGGCCCCTCCGATCGGTAGCGCATCGCCCGCCAGCGGCAGGAGCCGTCGTGTTCGGTCGGGATCAGTGCCAGCGGCGTCGCGGCGCCGTCGTCGATCAACAGGACCTCGCCGGCGGCGAAGGCGGCGGTGGTGGCCTCGTCGGGTGGGAGGCCCTGCGGGTCACCGGCGCTGGGGAGCCGGACCGAGAGGCGTCCGGCGTCGCGGAGCAGGGTGAGTATTCCCAGAACACCGGCCGGGGTCGGGTCGGGCGTGCCCGTCCGGTCGTCGAGGACGTGCAGATCGGCGGATCCGGCGAGGGTGTCGACGACGTCGTCGGGGGAGCAGCGTCCGGCGATCCACGCCGCAGACCACGCGCCCAGGGCGCTGGCCGGCCAGGCGTGTTGCAGGACATGGTCGATACTGGTCATAGGTCGTCCACGATACCTTCCGGTTCGCACATCGGCGCCCGGCGTGGCTTTCGCCGGTCTGGGGCGGGAGTTGGTTAGCGTGACGGGTGTGACCGACGATCGTTACGGACGAGATGTACTGGCGGCGCCGCGCCGCGCCGCGCCCCGCACCCCAGAGGTGGCGGCAGAGCGAGACCTGGTCGTCGAGGACGCGGCCAGCGGATTCTGCGGCGCCGTCGTCGGACTCGAGAAGAGCTATGCCGGCGACCTGGTACGGCTCGAGGACCGCCACGGGCGTACGCGGGTCTTCGTCATGCATCCCGCGGCGTTCCTCATCGACGGTGCACCGGTGACCCTGGTCCGACCGCGCACCCGGGGTCCGGTCGCGGCGCAGCGCACCGCGTCGGGATCACGGGTGGCGCCCGCGGCGCGCGCCCGCACGGCCCGTGCGAGCCGGATCTTCGTCGAGGGCGTGCACGACGCCACTCTTCTCGAACGCGTCTGGGGATCGGATCTGCGCGCCGAGGGGGTGGTGGTCGTGGGGCTCGACGGCCTCGACAACCTCGACGCCGTACTCGCCGATTTCGGGCC
This sequence comes from Gordonia sp. i37, assembly GCF_002043085.1. Lineage (NCBI taxonomy): Bacteria > Bacillati > Actinomycetota > Actinomycetes > Mycobacteriales > Gordoniaceae > Gordonia > Gordonia sp. i37. The sequence goes on from NZ_MVPX01000221.1 coordinate 1,391, forward strand.
TGCCGCCCATCGCCGAGCGGGTGTGTTGGTCGACCACCTCGTTGCCGGTTCCAAGGAGGAGCGCCTGACCGCGGATGTGGGGGAGCACGTCCGCGTTCGTGGGCATCGGTTCATCGATGTCTGGGAAGCGGTCAAACCGTCCTCCGTGGGCATCCGGGCCTGGCCGACGGTGCCGCGCGGGGAGGAGTGGAAGGCCGGGGTGTGTACCCGATTGGGCTGGGGCACACCACAAGACGGCTGGCGTCGGGTGCTGTCGAAGGTCACCGACTTCCGTGACCTCGAGGTGGATCTGTTGCGCTCGGTCGAGGAACTCATCGATTTCGTGACCGCCGCGGACGGCGACGGCTGAGTCGGCGATCGCTCCGGGGACTCGGGCGCGGTCCGGATCGCCGCTGCCCCGGTGGCGATTCTGGCAGACTGGACCCATGAGCACCCTGATCTGGCTGGTGGCCGTGATCGTGCTGCTGATCGGCGAGATGGTCAGCGGAGATCTGGTGCTGCTCATGCTCGGTGGTGGCGCGCTCGCCGCCACGGGTGTGGATTTCTTTGTCTCACCACCCATCTGGGTGGACGTGGTGGTGTTCGCGGTGGTTGCGGTCGCGTTGCTGGCATTCGTGCGGCCGGTGGCCAAACGGCATCTGATGTCCCGACCGGCATTGCTGACCAACGTCGAGGCGCTCGAGGGCAAGCACGCCACGGTCCTCGCGTCCGTCGACGAACACCGCGGCCGGGTGAAGATCGACGGCGAGGAGTGGTCCGCCCGCGCGATGACCCCCGGCGATCATTTCGAACCGGGCGAACAGGTGACCGTGATGCAGATCGACGGCGCGACCGCCGTCGTATGGAAGGGGTGAGGGTCGTGGAGTACATCGGCTTGGTGGTGGCCGTCCTGGTGATCGTGTTGGTGGTGGTCACCCTCGCGAAATCGGTGGCCCTCATCCCGCAGGCGGAGGCGGCGGTGATCGAACGCCTGGGGCGCTACACCCGTACCGTGTCGGGGCAGTTGACCCTGCTGGTGCCGTTCATCGACCGGATCCGGGCGCGCGTCGACATCCGCGAACGCGTGGTGTCCTTCCCCCCGCAGCCGGTCATCACCGAGGACAACCTCACCCTGTCGATCGACACCGTCGTCTACTTCCAGGTCACCAATCCGCGGTCGGCGGTCTACGAGATCGACGACTACATCGCCGGCGTCGAGCAGCTGACCATCACCACACTGCGCAACGTGGTCGGTGGCATGACCCTCGAGGAGACGCTGACGTCGAGGGACTCGATCAACGGCCAGTTGCGCGGCGTACTCGACGAGGCGACCGGGCGATGGGGACTGCGCGTGGCGCGCGTCGAGCTCAAGTCGATCATGCCGCCGCCGTCGATCCAGGAATCGATGGAAAAGCAGATGAAGGCCGACCGTGAGAAGCGCGCGACCATCCTGGCCGCGGAGGGACAGCGCGAGTCGGCGATCAAGACCGCCGAGGGTGCCAAGCAGAGCCAGATCCTGTCCGCCGAGGGTGCCAAGCAGGCCGCGATCCTTTCCGCCGAGGCCGAGCGGCAGTCCCGCATCCTGCGTGCCCAGGGCGATCGCGCGGCGACCTACCTCAAGGCGCAGGGTGAGGCCAAGGCGATCCAGAAGACCTTCGCCGCGGTCAAGGCGAGCAAGCCGACACCGGAGATCCTCGCCTATCAGTACCTGCAACAGATCCCCGAGATGGCCAAGGGCGAAGCCAGCAAGGTGTGGGTGTTGCCGACCGACTTCGGTTCGGCCCTTCAGGGATTCGCGAAGTCGTTCGGCGTCAAGGGCGACGACGGGGTGTTCCGGTACGAGCCCGCCGACGACATTCCGGCCGACGTCGACGAATC
>NZ_MVPX01000222.1:0-14901 GCF_002043085.1 Gordonia sp. i37
GGCACCCGCGGTCGAATCGGCGGCCCCGACCGACGCCGGCGAGCCGAGCTCCTAGGGCGTGTCTCCTTATTGTGTGAGGGTTTGCGTCCAGAGTCGGATTCCGGCGAGAAGGACTGTGCCGCGGTAGGTTAGGGCGAGTTTGTCGTAGCGTGTGGCGATTGCGCGCCACTGCTTGATGCGGTTGAAGAAGCGCTCAACGACGTTGCGGCCCTTGTAGGCTTCTTTGTCCAAGGAAATCGGGCGCCCTCCGTCGGAGCCCTTGTTCTTGCGGTTGGCGATCTGATCGTCGCGTTGCGGGATGATGGCCCGGATGCCGCGTCGGCGCAGGTTTTCGCGGTGGGCACGCCCGCAGTAGGCCTTGTCGGCCAGTATCGCCTCGGGGCGGGTTCGTGGCCGCCCACGTCCGGGACGGGCGACTTTGAGCTGGTCGAGCAGGGGCTCGAGCATGGGCGAGTCACCGCCCTGTCCTGGACCACACAAGACCACGAGTGGCAGTCCACGTCCGTCGACCAGAGCGTGGACTTTGCAGGTCATGCCGCCGCGGGAGCGGCCCAGTGCGTGGTCAGCCGGCTCGTCGACAGGATTCGTGTAATTCGACAGATCCCCCTGTGTGGCGTGGGAGGGTCGTGGCGTGCTGGTGGGCGCGGGCGACGGTGGAATCGACCGACACCGTCCATTCGAGGAGCTCAAGTGCATCGGCATCGGCGGCCAGCGCAGCCAGAATCTTGTCGTAGGTGCCATCCCCGCTGTAGCGGCGATGGCGCTTCCACACCGTCTGCCACGGACCGAACTCCGCAGGCAGATCACGCCACGGACAGCCGGTGCGCGCCCGGTAAACGATTCCTTCGATCACCTGGCGGTGATCGCGAAAAGGACGGCCTCGCACACCATCCGACGATGGCAAGATGGCTTCGAGCAGTAGCCACTGCTCATCTGTGAACACCTGAAATCTCGACACACCCAAAATCATGCGCTACAACAACACTCAGAATTGGGAGACACGCCCTAGGTCCGCGTCGTCCGGCTCCACGCCGGGCGGGGTCTCACGCCGGTGGCGAGGACGAGGGTGCGGACATCGCGTTCACCGACGCCGACGGGGCACTCGGTGCGGTGCCCGAGGGCGTGTGCGTCGTGGTCGCCGGCACCGGACCGGCGTCGGGTACCCCGATCTCGGCGGCCATGGTGGGCAGCGCGTCGGTGAAGGCCTGCTCGGCGAATTGCCATGTGTGCCCGCCCGATTGCAGATGGATCGAACAGGTGATGCCCACTTTTTCACCGTCGGTGCACAGCGTTCGTGCCGCGGTCAGCTCCGACCCCGGGGTGATGTGCCCACCGCCGTCGCGGCCACCGAGTCCGGTGCCACCCTGGCCCGGGCCACCCCACTTGCCCTGATTCCCGTGTCCCTGGCCCCCTTGTCCTTGACCCCACTTCCCCTGGCCCCGGCCACCCTGTCCCGGGTGGTGCCCGCCGTGCTGCCCCGAACCGCCGGGACCCCAGCCGCCGCCGGAGGATTCGTCGAACCACCCCGAGACCCCGGTGTAGCGACCGTGGCGCGCCATGACCGTCGCCGGGTCGAAGTCGGCGTAGGCCGTGGTGCTGCCGCCGAAGAGCCGGCTGACCGTCTGGCTCGTGGTCCCGGAGTTGGGGGCGGCGTCGCCGGCGATGTCCTCGAACGAGGTGAATTCATCGGGGTGCATGGTCACCAGGTCCACCGCGCAGGTGCCGCCCATCGACCAGCCGACCACACCCCAGTTGGCGGCGGCAGGCGATGCGTGGAACTGCGAGATCACCGCCGGACGGACCTCGTCGGTCAGATGTGTGGCGACGTTGCCGCGGGGCCCGTTGACGCATTCGGTGTCGTTGTTCAAGCTTCCGCCCACATCCGGGAACACCAGGATCGGAGCCTGTCCGTGATGCGTCCGCGCGTAGGCGTCGATGATCTGGACGGCATGACCGGTGCGCATCCAGTCGGCGGGGGTGTTGAATTCGCCGCTGATCATCATCACGACCGGAAGGGTCGGCGGGGTGGGGCCGGCGAACCACGCGGGTGGCAGGTAGACGTATTCGGTGCGATGGGCGAAATCGCTGTGCGCCGAACCGGTGTCGATGGAGACCACCTTGCCGGTGGTCTGCACGGTGTTGCGATCGGCGGCCAGCGTCGAGTTGTCGATCTGGTCGGGCAGCGATCCGGCGGTCAGTTGCGCCCACGCCTCCTGGACGGTCGGGAAGTAGCCGACCCACTGGTTCACACTGAGCGCGGCCGCCGCGAGCACGGCGACCACCGACAACACCGATGCCACCCGGCGCCACCACTGGGTGCGTCGTGTACCGACGACGACCAGCGCCACGGCGGCACCCAGCGCGCCGATCCACCACCACAAGAGCTGCGGTGCGGGGTCGGAGGACATACCCTCTGAGGACCAGTATTCGTATGCGGCCCACACCGTCAGTGCGCCGACCCCGACGCTCACCGGAATCCAGAGCAGCCACCATCGTCGCGACCGGCGTGCGATGACCAGGACCAGGAGGACGATGGCGACGATCTCGATGGTCAGCGGCAACCAGCCGTCGAGTAACGAGACGCCGTGTCCGTACGTGTGCGAACCCACTCGCGCGAGTATGCGTCCCGGATCTGACCCCTCGCCGTCAATCAGCTGAGAGTCCGCTCAGCGCTTGATATTTCGGGCTCGAGAAACCGACCAGCCCGACTTATCGGACCGTGCCGGCCGCGGTCACACGGCCAGCAGGTGCCCCACGCCGGCCATCCCGCACGCCCACAGCACCGAGGCGAAGGTGCCCATGATGAACTGCTCGCTGGCATGCGGCGCGCGTAGTTCCGGAAACCGGGCCAGGCTCTTGACCGCGAGGATGATCGCCAGCCCCTCCGGCCAACCGAGCAGCAGGGTTCCGACGACGGCGAGCCGTTCGAGGTATCCGATCACCCGGCCACCACGGAGCGGACCGGACTCGGGCTCGTCCGGCCCACCCGCGGGCGGTGCGGTGCGAGCCGGGGCTCTGGTGACGCCTCCGGCGATGAGTACCGATCGGACGATGGCGCCGCCGGCGGTGACCGCGGCCGTGGTGGCCGCGAGGGATCCGATGACGGACACGGCGTGGGTGGTCGGTGCGGTACCGGACCACGCGCACAGTGCGGCCACCGATGCGAGCAGCAACGAGACGACGCTCGACGCCGGATCGATCCACTCGCGGTTGCCGAGCCGACGGTGCAGCGCCATCGCCGCCCCGGGGAGCGCGGCGATCACGATGAGCACCGTGATGGCGGTGGCGGTCATCGGGGGTCCTCGGCGGGTCGGTCGGCGCGGGCGAGGAGATCGGCGACGAGATCTCGCGTGGGCGACTCCAGTTCCCAGCGCGCCGCCCGCAATCGCTGCGACATGGCCTGCGGGGTGATGCCGAGCTCTTCGGCCGCCGCGGTCTGTCGCAGGCCGCCACGGACCAGCGACACGGCCTCCCGGCCCGCGGCCGAGCGGGTGATCACGATCTCGGTGAGCAGACGCAGAGCGGTGTCGGCGTGTTCGGCCCACCGGGACGCTCCGCGCACCGCCAGCGGTGGCCGCGCGGCCTTGGCCGCTTCCACCGCGGCCCGCGCATGTTCGAACGCCTCACCGCGGCCCGCCCGGGTCTGCGCAGGGAGCGGTGTCTCGACGTCGCCGATGCCGATGCCGATGCTCCAATGTCCCTCGTCGGCCAGCAGCAGGGTGACGGCGACGACGGCGTCCGGGTCGGTGAGTACGGCCTGGACCTCGTCGCCTGCGGTGCGGTCGAAGGGTCGGAGGACCGGGGTGTCGGCAACGGCGGTGAGCAGGTCGGGAACGCGGTCGCGGTCCGTCCGGCTCCGGCGCTGGTCGATCGTCATCACGAACACAGCAGATCACCCGCCACCGACAGGGCGGTTGCGGCGACTGCGGTTGCGGGGACCCCGCGGCCCGTGGTGCCTCATGCCACAAGTATGAGGACTTGTCATCGGTATATCAAGCAAAATGACTTGATATGGATAAATCAAGTTTGAGAAGTTGATGGCCGAAGGGGTGTCCGCACGTCGACGACGAGCCCGATGACCCCGATCGCGAAGAACGTGGCGCTCAGAGCCAGCAACCACGGGTTCTGTCGACCGGTCAGCGCGTCGCCGAGAAGCACGACCGCCACGGTTCCCGGGGCCATGCACGTCACACTCGCCAGCAGGTAGGGGCCGGTGCGCACCGAGGAGAGTCCCGCGCAGTAGTTCAGCAGCCAGAACGGACAGACCGGGATCAGCCGCAGCGACCCGACGGCCAGCCAGCCGCGCGCGGCCAGCCGGTACTCGACCGCTCGCATCACCGGCCGCTGCAGGAATGGCTGAATGCGGGACCGCCCGACACCACGGGCCACCCGGAACGCCAGGTACGCCGCCAGGGTTGCCGAGATCATCGCGCCGATCACGCCGACGACGGGACCGAAGAAGATCCCCGACATGACGGTGAAGATGGTGCGGGGGATCGGCAGTGCCGTGCATACCACGTAGGCGCCGAAGAACACCCAGACGAAGGCGGGCCCGAGATTCTCGCCCCAGGCGCGCACACTGCCGACCGAGGGAAGGGGAACGAGATAGGAGATGGCCAGCACCGCGCACACCGCGACGAGTCCGAGGACCGCGTTGCGGATACTGCGGCGCGATTGGGTGGTCATCGCATCTCTGGACCGGCCCGGCGACCCCGACGGGATCGGCGGCTCGGGCGAGGCGGGTGCCACGGACTCGCCGGAACCACTGCGATCGTTACGCACCGCTCCACTCTAGGGCGGTCCGCTCGACCGGCTCCCGCGTGATCGCGGCCGAGTCCGCCGGGCCAGGCGTGTCGGACGTGGCATACGTCACGACACGGGCCTACTGTGCGGTACCGAGCGAGCGATCGGCTAAGGTCAACTACGCTCTCGACCGAGCGCATGATGGAGGTGTGTGCAGCACGATGCCCGAGCACAGCGAACAGCCCGAGCAGTCCCGACAGGCGCTCGACGAGGCATACGAGACATGGTCGCGGGCCGCGGCCGGGGTGCTCGCCAAGTCGCGGCGCGTCGAGGTCGATGATCTCCCCGACACCCCCGAGGCACTGCTGTCCACGCAGACCCGGGACGGGCTGACCGTCCGCCCGCTCTACACGCGCCGAGACGAGACCGCAGAACCCGGTGTCCCCGGTGGCTTCCCCTACGTCCGTGGGGCCGACCCGCACCGCGACGTCCTCACCGGCTGGCGGGTGACCGAACGATTCGGCGACGATCCGGCATCGGCCCAACAGGTCAACACCGAGATCCTCGAGGCGATGAACAACGGGACCAGCGGCCTGTGGCTGGCCGTCGGAGGTGCATTGACCGCCGACGACCTCGCCACCGTGCTGTCCGGTGTCTACCTGGACCTCGTGCCGATCACCCTCGACGCCGGCGCCTCGGGTATCGAGGCCGCACGCGCCCTGCTCGCCGTCCTCGACGGTGCGCCCGCGGGCGCGAACACCGCCGCGCCGACCGCGGCGACGACGCTGTCCCTCGGGCTCTCACCGCTGACCGCCGCATACTCGGGACGGCCCACGGTGGCACCCGAGGCGGCCACGGAACTGGCGGTCGAGGTCGCGGGGGCGCACGGCGCCGCGGTTCGCACCCTCCGGGTCGACGGCACCGACTTCGCCACCGCCGGTGCCGACAACGGACTCGAACTGGCCCTGTCGGTGGCTGCCGCGGTGGCGCATCTGCGTGATCTCACCGCCGCCGGACTCGACCCCGCGGCCGCGCTGGAACAGCTCACCTTCGCCGTCTCGGTCGCCGACGATCAGTTCGCCGGAATCGCGAAACTGCGTGCGCTGCGGCGTATCTGGGCTCGGGTGGCCGAGGTGATCGGCGCACCGACGTCCGGTGGCGCGCTGACCCATGCGGTCACCGACCTGTCGATGTACAGCCAGCGTGATCCGTGGGTCAACATGCTGCGCAGCACCATCGCCGCCTTCGGTGCCGGCATCGGCGGTGCCGACCAGGTCACCGTCCTGCGGTACGACGCCGCGTTGCCCGCCGATGCACGCACCTCCGGAGCCGCGTTCTCCCGGCGGATCGCCCGCAACACCCAGCTGTTGCTCCTCGAGGAGTCCAACATCGGACGCGTGCTCGATCCGGCAGGCGGATCGTGGTTCGTCGAATCGCTCACCGACGACCTCGCCGCGAACGCGTGGGCGGTCTTCGGTGACATCGAGAAGCAGGGCGGATATCGCGCCGCCCTCGACTCGGGGTGGATCGCCGAGCGTGTCGCCGAGTCGTTGCAGACCCGGGACGTGGCGGTCGCCCATCGTCGCGAATCGGTGACCGGGGTCAACGAGTTCCCGAATCTCGCCGAGAAGCCGATCACCGGCGCCCCGGCCACGACGACCGACCTCGTCGGCGCGACCCCGCGACTGGCCCGCGTCGGACGCGCCTTCGAGCAGTTGCGGGATCGCTCCGACGCCCAGTTCGCCGACACCGGCACCCGTCCGCGAATCCTGTTGCTGCCGTTGGGAAGTGTGGCCGAGCACAACGGCCGCACCACGTTCGTCGCGAATCTGCTCGCGGCGGGCGGGATCGAGGCGGTGAACCCCGGGCCGCTCGACGCGTCGACCATCCCCACCGCGATCGCCGACACCGGCACGCCGATCGCCGTCCTGTGCGGCGCCAAGGCGCGCTACGCCGAGGACGGTCCGGCGGCGCTGGCCGCCGCGCGGGCAGCGGGTCTGGCGCACGTGCTGCTCGCCGGACCGGACAAGGAATGGCCCGCCGGTGACGACCGCCCCGATGGCTCGCTGCGTGTGGGCATCGACGCGGTGGCCACCCTCACCGACCTCTTCGACCGGCTCGTCCCCTCCGTCCCCGCCACCTCGGGAGCCAGCGCATGACCAACACCGAACAGACAACCGCGATACCGAGTTTCGCCGACGTCGACCTCGCCGTCGAGGTGCCGGCGGTACCGGCCGACGCGGCTGCGGAGGTGATCGGGGACCTCTCGGCCGCCCACGGTTACAGCACCGAGCAGGTCACCTGGAGCACCCCCGAGCAGATCGACGTCACGCCGGTGTACACCCGCGCCGACCGGGATGCGGTGACCACCGACGGCGCCCACCCGTATCCGTTGGATTCGGTACCCGGGGCGGCGCCGTTCATCCGCGGCCCGTATCCGACGATGTACGTCAACCAGCCGTGGACCATCCGTCAGTACGCGGGCTTCTCCACCGCGGCGGAATCCAACGCCTTCTACCGCCGCAACCTGGCGGCCGGGCAGAAGGGCCTGTCGGTGGCCTTCGACCTGGCCACCCACCGCGGCTACGATTCCGACCATCCACGCGTCGCCGGTGACGTCGGCATGGCGGGTGTGGCGATCGACTCCATCCTCGACATGCGCCAGCTCTTCGACGGCATCGACCTCGGCAGCGTGTCGGTGTCGATGACGATGAACGGTGCGGTGCTGCCCATCCTGGCGCTGTATGTCGTTGCTGCAGAGGAACAGGGCGTGCCGCCGGAGAAGCTGGCGGGGACCATCCAGAACGACATCCTCAAGGAGTTCATGGTCCGCAACACCTACATCTATCCGCCCAAGCCGTCGATGCGGATCATCTCCAACATCTTCGAGTACACCAGCCAGAAGATGCCGCGGTTCAACTCGATCTCCATCTCCGGCTATCACATCCAGGAGGCCGGGGCCACCGCCGATCTCGAGCTCGCCTACACCCTCGCCGACGGTGTGGAGTACATCCGCGCCGGCCTCGACGCCGGGCTCGACATCGACAAGTTCGCCCCGCGACTGTCGTTCTTCTGGGGCATCGGGATGAACTTCTTCATGGAGGTCGCCAAGCTGCGTGCCGCGCGTCTGCTGTGGAGCGAACTCGTCGCCCAGTTCGATCCGAAGAACCCGAAATCGTTGTCGCTGCGCACACATTCGCAGACCTCGGGGTGGTCGTTGACCGCCCAGGACGTGTTCAACAACGTCGCCCGTACCTGCGTCGAGGCGATGGCGGCCACCCAGGGTCACACCCAGTCGTTGCACACCAACGCCCTCGACGAGGCGATCGCCCTGCCGACGGACTTCTCCGCCCGCATCGCCCGCAACACCCAGCTGCTGTTGCAGCAGGAATCGGGTACCACACGCCCGATCGATCCGTGGGCGGGCAGCAACTACGTCGAGTGGCTGACCCATCAGCTCGCCCAGAAGGCCCGCGAGCACATCGCCGAGGTCGAGGCGACCGGCGGTATGACGCAGGCGATCAACGAGGGTCTGCCGAAGTTGCGGATCGAGGAGGCCGCCGCCCGCACGCAGGCGCGCATCGACTCCGGTCAGCAGCCGCTCATCGGGGTCAACAAGTACCGCGTCGACGACGACGAGGAGATCGAGGTTCTCAAGGTCGAGAACTCCAAGGTGCGCACCGAACAACTCGAGAAGCTCGATCGGCTTCGCGCAGGCCGGGATTCGGCGGCGGTGGAGGCGGCCCTGGCCGATCTGACGCGCGCCGCGGCCAGCGACGACGGCGGCATGGAGAACAACCTGATGGCACTGGCCATCGAGGCCGCCCGGCAGCAGGCAACCGTCGGTGAGATCTCCGCGGCGCTGGAAAAGGTCTATGGTCGCCATCAGGCAGAGATCAAGACCATCAGCGGGGTGTATCGACATGAGGTGGGTGCGGTGACCGGCGTCGAGGCGGCCACGGAGATCGTCGAGCAGTTCGCCGAGGCGGAGGGTCGGCGCCCGCGCGTGCTGGTCGCCAAGATGGGCCAGGACGGACACGACCGCGGGCAGAAGGTGATCGCGACGGCATTCGCCGACCTCGGCTTCGACGTCGACGTGGGCCCGCTGTTCGCCACCCCCGAGGAGGTCGCCACGCAGGCCGCCGACAACGACGTCCACGTCGTCGGTGTGTCCTCGCTGGCGGCCGGGCACCTGACGTTGGTGCCCGCGCTGCGCAAGGCGCTCGAGGAGGTCGGCCGCCCCGACATCATGATCGTCGTCGGTGGGGTGATCCCGCCCGGTGATTTCGAGGAGCTCTACGAGGCAGGTGCCGCGGCGATCTTCCCGCCCGGTACCGTCATCGCCGACTCGGCGGTCGAACTCGTCGGCAAGCTCGCCGACAATCTCGGGCTCGAACTCGCCGGAGTCGCTTCCGAGTGACCGACCAGAGCGGCACACGGGCAGCGGTACGCCGACGGGTCGACGTCGATGCGCTCGCCGAGGCCATCCTCGAGGACCGTCGCGCGGACCTCGCCCGCGCGATCACCCTCGTCGAATCGCGTCGGCCCGATCACCGCGCCGCGGCGCAGGAGTTGCTCCTGCGTCTGACTCCGCACTCGGGCAAGTCGTTTCGGGTCGGCATCACCGGCGTCCCCGGTGTCGGCAAGTCCACCACGATCGAAGCACTCGGACTGCATCTCATCGAGCAGGGGCACAAGGTCGCGGTACTCGCCGTCGACCCGTCCTCGACGCGTACCGGCGGGTCGATCCTCGGGGACAAGACCCGGATGGGCCGGTTGTCGATGGACAAGCGTGCCTACATCCGGCCGTCACCGACGTCCGGCACGCTCGGCGGGGTGGCCAAGGCCACCCGCGAGTCGATCGTTCTCGTCGAGGCCGCCGGTTTCGACGTGGTGCTGGTGGAGACCGTCGGCGTCGGCCAGTCGGAGGTCGCGGTGGCCAACATGGTCGACACGTTCTCGTTCCTGACCCTGGCCCGCACCGGGGATTCGTTGCAGGGCATCAAGAAAGGTGTCCTCGAGCTCGCCGACGTGATCATCGTCAACAAGGCCGACGGCAAACATCTCACCGAGGCGAATGCGGCCGCCCGCGAGCTGAAGAACGCGCTGCGGCTGATCTATCCGCACGACGCACTGTGGTTTCCACCCGTGCAGACGATGAGTGCGCTGGAGAACACCGGCGTCGACGAGTACTGGGCGGCGGTGGAACGTCATCGCGAGACATTGCTCGCCGCAGGTGAATTCGAGGCCCGACGCAATCGTCAGCAGATCGAGTGGATGTGGGAGATGGCGCGCGAGACCGTGCTGGCACGACTCGCCGATTCCCCGGAGGTCAAGGCGGTACGTGCCGAGGTCGAGCAGCAGGTGCGCGAGGCCACGCTGACCCCGACGCTCGGCGCGCAGCGCATCATCGAGACCTTCGACAACCGCTGACCCGACACCCCCGAACGCGCACCGGCGCCGCACCCTCGAGGTGCGGCGCCGGTGTTCTTCAGCGGGTCGGTCGCACGCGGGTCAGAGCTTGGCGGCGACCGGTTTCAGGGTGTCGATGACGAATCCGACTGACGGCGCGCTGGGCACGCTGAACGCCGGTTGGGTCTTGTCGTCGAGGTAGACGACCGTACCGTTCTTGACCGCCTTGAGGTTGCTCCAGCCGGGCACCTGGTTCACCACGGCGTTGTTGCCGCCGGGAACATAGACGACCAGCAGATCCGAGTTCAGCAGGTCGATCCGCTCCGGCGAGATCAGCGCACGGGTGGCCTGACCGTTGTGCAGTGCGGCGACCTGCGGGTTCAGGGTGAAGCCGAGTTGGGCGATGAGGCCGGCGGCAGCATCCTTGGTGGTGTTGATGGCACCGACCTGACCGGTCGGGCCCACCTGCGCGAAGGTGAAGGTCTTGCCCTGGGCCTTGGCGTTGTCCGACTTGAACGTCGAGATCTCACCGTTGGTGTCATCGATCAGCTTCTGTGCCTGATCGCCGACGCCGAAGATCTTGCCGGCCGTCGTGGTCAGTTGCTCCCAGGTGTCGGCGGTGGCGCCCTTGGTCAATACCGGGATCGTCGGGGCGATCTCCTTGAGCTTGTTGTACTGGTCCTCGCTGCCGAGGTAGCCGGCCAGGATGAGGTCCGGGTTGAACTTGGCCAGTTCGGCGACGGTCACCTGGGTCGGGTCGGCGACCTCGACAACCTGTGCGTTGTTGGCCGGGGTCCACGAAAACGTCGGCGTGCCCTGCGGGACGAACGTCGCGGTGATCGGGATGTTCAGTGCCGCAAGGGTATCGGTCCAGTCACTGAGCAGTGTCACCACGCGGGTGGGCTTGGCGGTGATCTCCGTCGAGCCGTATTCGTGATCGATGGTCACCGGGGTGAACGACGAACTGCTCTGTGCCGAGTTGTCGTCGGGAGAGGAGCAGGCGCCGAGGAAGGCGATCAGGCCCACCGCGACGGCCACCACCAGGCCGCGCAGCATCGGTCGTGTGTTCTTCACGAGAATCCAATCAGTTGTGTAGGAGGAGTGGAGATTTCGGCGGGCGAGGTGTCGTCCGGTGCGGCGTTGCCCGTGGCGACGGGGTCACATGTCCAACGTCGCACCTCCGTCGACCCGCAGGTCGTGCAGCGTGACGTGGCGCGCCGCATCCGAGGCGAGGAAGACGACGGTCTCGGCGATGTCGGCCGGGTCGGCGATCCGGCCGAGCGGTATGCCCAACCGGAAGCGGGCGGCGTCGCCGACGAGCACCGTGTCGCGATCGGCATCGGAGGCCCACATACCCCGGAGCATGGGGGTGTCGGTCGACCCGGGGGAGACGATGTTGACGCGTACGCCGGAGGGGGCCGCGGCCAGCCCGAGTGACCGTGCGTAGGAGGTCGCGGCAGCCTTGGATGCCGCGTACGCCGGTAACGCGGTGCGCGGCACGGTGGCGGCGTTGCTGGAGACGACCACCGCCGAGCCTCGTCGACGGGCGGTCATCGAGGGCAGGGCCACGTCGAGGAGGTTGCGGACGCCACCGGCGTTGACGGCCATGCAGGTGTCCCAGTCGTCGCTCATCACGCCGGCGGCGGCGACCACCACACCGATCGGACCGTGTTCGGTGTCGAGCTCGTCCCAGGCGGCGCGCACGGCGTCGCGATCGGTCACGTCGACGGCACGAATATCGGTGTCGGGCTGACGGTCCCATCCGATGACGGTCGCACCGGCGGCCCTCAGGGCGTCGACGACGGCAGACCCGATGCCGCCCGCGGCGCCGGCCACCAGGGCGACCTCACCGGCCAGCCCGGCCGGCCCGGCGGTGGATCCTCCGGTCACGCCGTGACTCCGGACCGATCCGTGCCGACACCGTCGGAGGCGTGTTCTGTGGCCGCTACCTGCACAGCGCGCAACACCTGTGCGGCGCGGACGACCCGTCCGGCGCGTTTGCCGATGTACTCGGCGGCCATCCGGTGCTCGTCGCGGGAGAAGTCACCCATCGCGTCGACGACGAAGAAGGGGGCGACGTCGCTCATGAACGCGTCGGTGGCGCTGATCATGCAGCCCATGTGGGCGTAGACCCCCACGATGATCAACTGGTCGCGGCCGTGGTGGGCGAGCAGTTGGCGTAGGTCGGTGCGCTGGAAACCCGAGTATCGCCACTTGGTGACGCAGATGTCACCGTCACGTGGCGTGAGTTGCTCGATGATCTCCTCGTCGCGTCCGGAGGAGAGTCCCTTGCCCCAGAAGTCGGAGAGGATGCCGCGTCGCGACGGATGTTGATCGCCGGGTTGGGCGGTGTAGACCACCGGAACGCCTGCCGCCGAACATGCTTCGCGGATCGCGATCATGTTGGGTAGTGCCGTGGCCATCGGTTCGTGGTCGAGCCGGTAGGCGTCGATGAAGTAGCGCTGCATGTCGTGGATCAGCAGCGCGGCGCGTTCTGGCTGCAACGTCCATTCCACGCGGGCGGGGAAGGGGCCCACGGGTATCTGGTACGGAGCGATCGGGGGAATGGCCACAGCATTAGGGTAGCCTCACCTTGTGCACGCGACACCCTGGCCCCCCGAACTCGCCGAGAAGTACCGCACGACAGGTGCCTGGACGGGCGAGAACTTCGACGACATCCTCACCACGCGAGCCCGCGACCGGCGTTTCGCCGACAAGATCGCCGTCGTCGACGACGAGCGCTCGCTGACCTACGCCGAGTTGGACGAACGCGTCGAGCGGCTGGCGGCCGGGCTGGTCGGCCTGGGTATCGCAGCCGACGACCGGGTGATCGTGCAGATCCCGAACTCGGTGGCCTACGTCGAGGCGGTGTTCGCGTTGTTCCGCGTACGCGCCCTGCCCGTCTTCGGATTGCCCGCCCACCGCGAGACCGAACTGGTCGGCATCGCCCGCTCGGCCGCAGCGGTGGCGATCATCTCTCCGGCGAGCGGTCGCGGCGTCGACTACGGGGCTCTGGCACAACGCGTGGCCGACGCGGTCGACTCGGTGCGGCTGCTCATCGACTCGGACACTTTCGAGGAGCTCTGGGCGCAACCGCTCGAGCATCCTCGCGCCGATCCCGAGCAGCTCGGCTTCCTGCAGCTCTCCGGCGGCAGTACCGGAGTGCCGAAGCTGATCCCGCGCACGGCTGCCGATTACCTGTACAGCGTGCGGCGCAGCAATGAGGTCTGCGGTGTCGACGAGAACACGGTCTATCTCGTCGTGTTGCCCGCCGCGCACAATTTCCCGATGAGTTCCCCGGGCATCCTCGGTGCGCTGTACGCCGGCGCGACGGTGGTGCTCTCGCCGAGCCCGACGCCGTCGGTCGCCTGGGAACTCGTTGCGCGCGAACGGGTCACCATGGTGGGCCTGGTGCCACCGCTGGCCCGGCTGTGGACCGAGACTGCCGAGGCCGGTACCTCGCTGGACCTGTCGAGCCTGCAGACCGTGCAGGTCGGCGGCGCGCGGTGTCCGGACGAGTTGGCGCGGCGGATCGGCCCCGCTCTGGGGGTGCGGCTGCAGCAGGTGTTCGGGATGGCCGAGGGTCTGGTCTGCTACACGCGGCTCGACGACCCCGACGACCAGATCACCTCCACGCAGGGCAGACCGATGTCGCCGCTGGACGAGATGAGGCTCGTCGACGAGCACAGGGCGCCGGTCACCGACGGTCCGGGTTTCCTGGAAACCCAGGGCCCCTACACGATTCGCTCCTACTGGCGCGACGCGAGCCCGGAGTCGTTTGCCGCCGACGGGTGGTATCGCACCGGTGACGTCGTCGAACTGACCGCGCAGGGCAACCTCGTGGTGCGGGGGCGGGCCGCCGACCGCATCAATCGCGGCGGTGAGAAGGTCTCGGCCGAACAGGTCGAGGAGCATCTGCTGGCCCACCCGGCTGTCCGCGACGCCATCGTCGTCGCCGCGTCCGACACGTACCTGGGCGAGCGCACCTGTGCCTATGTGGTGCCCGTCGACACCGACGACCCACCCACCCTGGCGGGCCTGCGCGCCTTCGTCCGCAACTCCGGCCTCGCCGAATGGAAGCTCCCCGACGCCATCGAGGTGATCGAGGCGTTCCCCGAGACCGGGGTGGGTAAGGTCAGCCGAAAGAAGTTGCGGGAGTTGCTCACCCGCTGACCGTGCGGGTCAGGACACGGGGATCGCGGTCGGGCGTTCGCCGCGCACGCGCACCAGCGAGCGCAGGACCACCGCGCAGATCAGCGACAGGACCAGCAGCGTCAGCCCGAAGTAGATCACCGCGTCGGAGGCCACCCAGATGGCTCCGTACGCTCCGGCGACCAGCGAGCCGACCGTCACCCCGCCCACCTCCTGCGCCATCCAGATCCCGTTCACGCGACCGAGCAGTGGACCTGGGGTGTGTTGCTGGATCAAGGTGTAGCGCAGCACCTCCTGGACGGATTCGAAGTACCCGACGACGACGAGCAGGCCGAGCATCAGCCACGCGTAGGGCGCGAGTCCGAAAGCGATCATGATGACGAAGGTCAGCGTGAGCGCGGCCAGCAACACCACGCCCGGCCGTCGGAGTCCGCCGAGCCAACCGCTGGTGATCGCGCCCAGCATCGCGCCGGTGGCCACCGCGGCGAACAGCAGGCCGGTGATCGAGGCGTTTCCGTCGAATCGCTGCGCCACGAGCGCCGGCAACAGGGCGACGATGCCCGGCGCGAACATCGCCAGCGTGCCCACCGCCAT